>NZ_JBEOWS010000076.1:0-30997 GCF_040296125.1 Streptomyces sp. NPDC002265
ATGGGACAGCTGCGGACCGTCATCCACTCCCTGGCCGCCCTCGACCTGGAACCGGACGAGCTGATGGCCCGGCTCAGCGACACCGCCGCCCGCCTCGCGGACGAACGCGCGGCGCTCCCGGCCGGGGACAGCCTCCAGGCACAGCCGCTCACCGCGGGGTGCCTGATCGCGGTGTACGACGCGGTCGACCAGCACTGCACCATGGTGCGCGCGGGCCTGTGGGACCCCTATGTCGTCTACCCGGACGGCAGGGCGACCGTGGTGCGCGTGCCGGAGGGGCCGGTACTCGCCGGCCACGGCCACGCCCCGTTCCCCGCCACCACGGTCGAGCTCCCCGAGGGCAGCACCCTCGCGCTGTGCAACGAGGACCTGCTGCTGCCGACCTGCCAGGTGGGGTCCCTGCTCGTCGCGGGAATCGCGGATTCCCTGGACGACGTGTGCGACACGGTCGCGTACGCGCTGCGCGACCGCGACGAGACGGAGGAGCTCCTGCTGCTGGCCCGCGTCAAGGCACTCCCGGCCGACCGGGTCATGATCATCACACTGCCCACCAGGAACGAGGCCGCCCCGCTCGCCAGGGCCGCCACCCGACGCCAGCTCGCCGCCTGGAACGTCGAAGAGGAGGAGGCCTTCACCGCCGAGCTCGTCGTCAGCGAACTGGTGGGCAACGCGGTCCGCTACGGCGCCTCACCGCTCCAGTTGCGTCTCGTCCTGGACCGGCACCTGACCTGCGAGGTCCGCGACGCCGCGCAGTGCGCTCCGCACCTCAAGCACGCACGCACCGTCGACGAGGACGGACGCGGCCTGTTCATCATCGCCAGCCTCGCCGAAAACTGGGGCACCCGCTACGGCCCCGACGGCAAGACGGTCTGGGCGCAACTGACCGTGGGCCCATCACCCTGAACCCGCTCGCCACCTGCACCACCAGCCCCCCAGGGTGCACCCGGCTCAGCCACACGCCCTCGTCGCCCGACGAAGCGGCACCCGCCCGAGCAGGGCACCCCTTGTTGCTGTGCGGTGCTGGTGACGATGGTCCAGGCGGTGCCGGTGCGGGGGAGTCCGACGCGGATCAGTCGGCGCAGCTTGACGGCGGCGGCTCGGGTGCTGAGCCAGGTGTCGTTGCCAGTGGTGCCGGGGTGGCGGAGTCGGCGGGCGCCGCCGTGGGCGATCTCGGCGACAGCCCGTTCGGCTGGTGGATTTCAAACGGCGGCCGGCTCCACGCTTCAGTCGGAGTCGCCGGGACGGCGTGTGAGAGCCGTCGGCGAGTTGGTCACCAGGTCTACGAGGTGTTCGGCCAGTTCGTCGTCGAGCGGTGACCCGATCATGAGTCGGCGATAGAGCACAGTGCCGGCCCACAGGTCCTGGACGAGATCGGTGTCCAGGTCGGCGGGAAGGTCCCCCCGCTGAATTCCCCGGCGCAGCGCGAGCTCGATGTTCTCCCGCTTGCGCCGCAGGAAAGTCTCCCTGAAGCGAGCCATCAGCTCGGGCTGCGGCAGCAGGCCGGCAGCCAGCGTCGGCAACGAGGCGGCCAGGTCCTCGTTGGCGTAGTTCGCGATCGTCATGTCGACGGCTTCGCGCAGTTCCGCGCGAGTGTCACCCCGGTCGGCGAGCTCATTCGCCCGGAACACCTCCGCCAGCGCGTCGGCGACGAGCGCTTCCTTGCTCGGCCACCACCGGTAGATGGTCGACTTGCCGACACCCGCGGCCGCCGCGACCCCTTCGATGGTGAGAGTGGAGTAGCCCTGATCGGCCAGCAACGCCCTGGTGGCGTCGAGGATCTTGGGGGCCGAGCGCGGGGCGGCCGCCGGATCCGAGGTGAATGCGAGTCCCATGACCGCAACGATACGTACCGTTTCGTTTCCGGGCAAGGGTGTGCCAATGTCCGGGTCTGGGCATTACGATACGTATCGTTTCGATCGGGTGAAAGGGATCCGCCATGAAGGGTTACGCCCTGCCCCTGTCTCCCCGCGGTACCGCCAACCTGGCTCCGGCCTCCTCTACGACCTGGCCGTCCTCATGAACCGCCCCGTCGTCAACCCTCGGCACTTTCCCCAGCCATCGTGGTGAACGCGCGACCGGCGAAAGACTGCGCTCCGAGCCGAGCCTCGTCCTCGCCACCGACAACGCCGGACGAGCCCGCAAGCGCGCCATCCGCCCCGGCACATCCATGACGCTGCGCACCGTCACCTACACCCACCAGCAGGGCAGTTGCCCCCCTCAGCGCTGCCCGGAAGGAACCGGCATGCCCCTCTACAGCTGCACCACCGCGCAGGGAACGCTGACCGCGCGCACCAAAGCCGATCGGACCGATCCTGCCGATCGTCCCCGTACCCGACCTGGACGCGGCGATCTCCTTCATCAACGACCGCGACAAGCCGCTCGCGCTCTACGCCTTCACCGACTCCGACGAGACCAAGCAGCGGCTGCGGACCGAGACCTCCTCCGGCGCGCTCGGCTTCGGGATGCCGGTCGTCCATCTCACCGTGCCCGACCTGCCGTTCGGCGGGATCGGCGAGAGCGGGATGGGGCGCTATCACGGCGAGTACTCGCTGGACACCTTCAGCCACACCAAGGCCGTACTGGACAAGCCGCTGGGCTGACCGAGACCGGCAACGGACGACCGTGCCGCTCGGCACGGAGAACCGGCACGGAGAACCGGCACGCACAACCGGCACTGCAAGCCGGTGCGCGGACGAGCCGCGGCCACGGCAATGACAGACGGGGGAGAAAGAAGAAGCAGTCTTCCCCGGGGTGGGCATGGGCCTGTTCATCGTGCTGAGCACACCCACCAGCGGCGTGGTTCCCGTGGCGATGCTCCCCGTGTTCTTCCAGCACGTGCACGCAGTCATGCCACTCGGCAACGCGGTCGACGCCCTGCGGGGAGTGCTGTACTTCCACGGGGCCGGGTGCTCAGACCCGTCCTCGTCCTGTGCGCGTGGATCGCCGCAGGCGTCGGACTCCTGAGCCTCGACGCCCGGCACCGTCGCGACCGCCCGGCCCGGCACCGCGACAGAACCCGCCAGGACGAACCGGTGAAGCCGCCCGTGGAGGAGCCATCGACGACGAGGCCGACGTACTCGACCACATCTGAGTGACCCGTCTCGCCGATTCCCAATGCCGTCTGTCAGTTCGTCCGGGCAGCTTCGCGGGTGGTCAGGCGGGCGAAGAAACGAGAGTCGTGGCGACCGACCGCGTGCGCAGTCCTTCCGCCAGGTGCGCCATTTCCACGGACGGGCCGACCATGCCGGCGCCACTCGGCTCGGCAGCCGACAGCCGGGCTTGGCCAAGGGACAGGTGGTACATCTCGCGCAGGGCTCGCAACACGGGGATGAGACTGGCTTCCTCGGTCGCCAGGCGAAGCCGAGTTGCCCCGTGCTCGGCAAGCAGCGCCTGCCTGATCTCCTGGGGAGCTGGGCCTGCGCCCGTCTCGCACCACGCGTTGGGGCAGGCTTGGCATCGCCCTTCAATGCCCCAGCGCATTCGTGCCCGGTGCTGCAGTTACAGGTCCAGCAGCAGGTCCCGGATCGCGGCGGGCTGGGACAGGAACGGGTGGTGACCGGCGTCAAGTTCTACGACGCTGTCGGCCCGGCGGGCGAACTCGCGCTGCAGGCGCGGCGAAGTGCCCCGGTCCTGGGTGCAGACGAGGTACGTGGAGGGCAGCTGCTGCCATGCGGCCGCGCCGACGCGCTGCCCGGTCACTCTCACGCTCTGCCGGGCGAGGTGGTGCGCCGCCTGCGCCTGGACCTCGGGGCCGCAGTCCTGCAGAAATGTGTCCACGAGCAGCTCGGGGCGAACTCCGAAGGTGCCTGCGTCGGAGTCGACGTCGAGGAATGCAGAGGGGCTGCCGTCCCCGAACTCCGAGAGGCTCTGTCCGACCTCGGGAAGGTAGCTGGAGACCAGCAGCAGGTGGCGTACCGACCGGACGCCCGCAGCGGCTTCCGCGGTGACGATGCCGCCGTAGCTGTGTGCGACCACGACGGTGGACTCGTCGCTGTCCAGCAGCGCCTGCCGCACCGCCGCGACGTCCTCGGAAAGCCCCGGCCCCCCGGCGCCCGCGGGCAGACCCGCCTCGCCACAGCTCGGCAGCGCGGGTGCCACGCTCAGCACCCCTCGTTCCTGCAGCAGCTCGGCGGTGCGATGCCACCACCACGCCCCGTCCCGCACACACGCCCCATGCACGAACACGACCCTCATCGCTGCCTCCACGCCCGCCTCGGCTGCCCTCCATCAACGGCAGACGCCGCCGACGCTACGACAGGAAGCGGAAGATCAATCACGGAATCGCGGTCAGAGCCCCGAAAACGGCAAGGCACGCTCCCCGCCCCACTCGGCCCGGTTCTCAAGGAGGTGGGGAAGCCGAGCGAGCGGCTGGTGAGTCTGCCTTCGCCCGCGTGCTCAGCCTGAGGTATCAGACGACGTGGGTGGCGTGTCGGACGACGGGTCTGCGGTCCGCGATGCAAGGTGACGGACAGACCTCATAAGAAGGGACGAAAGTTGCCTGAGATCACCACTCCGTACGCCACCGGCACCCCGTGCTGGGTCGATCTGATGGCGAAGGACCAGCAGGCCGCGCTGGACTTCTACCAGGACCTGCTCGGCTGGCAGGGCCAGCGCGGTCCGGCCGAGTTCGGCGGGTACGCAGTCTGCGAGCTGCACGGCAAGGCCGTGGCCGGCATCGGCCCGGCGATGGCCCCCGAAGGAATGCCGGAACCGCCGACCGTCTGGACCAGCTACCTGGCCAGCACCGACGCCCAGGTCACCCAGGATGCGATCGTCGCCGCGGGCGGCACGGTGCTCGTCCCGGCGATGGACGTCGGCAACCTCGGCCGCATGCTGGTCGCCTCCGACCCGCAGGGCGCGGTGTTCGGCGTCTGGCAGCCCGGCGAGTTCTTCGGCGCGCAGGTGGTCAACGAGCCCGGCGCGCTGACCTGGAACGAACTGCACACCAGCGACGTGGAGGGCGCCACCGCCTTCTACCGGGAGGCGTTCGGCATCGAGATCGAGCCTATGGAAGGCGCGGACGCGTACTGGCAGATGTCGGTCGGCGGCCGTCCGGTCGGCGGTGTCACGCTGCTTGCCAACGACCCACCGGGCACCCCGGCGCACTGGCTGACCTACTTCGCGGTCGACGACGTGGACTCCACCGTGGACGCCCTGGTCAAGAGGGGCGGCACGGTCCTTGCCCCGCCGTTCGACATGATGGCCGGCCGCATGACGGTCGTCGCCGACCCGCAGGGCGCCCCGTTCGCGATGATCAAGCCGAACCAGATGTAGACCGCCGCCGTGCCCCGCCCGCCCACGGACCGCTGGGCGGGCGGCGTCGGCACATGGCAGACGATCTGGGCGACACACACGGCGGCTGCAGGCACCCCTGAGGGGCCAGCCACTTGTCGACCGCACCAGATCGAGCGAGAAGCAGCAGGGGTGCACGAGGAAAGCCACATGGCGGCCGGAGGCCGCAGCCCTGCCGTTCTCCGAGGTCAGTGCTCGGATCGATCTACTGGCTCCCTGACTGATGCCCCATCGCCGTCAGCGCGGGGCCGGCCAGGGGAGGGCGGCCACCGGTCAACTCTGTGCCAGCAGGCGCGCCGAGGCCTCTCGTGCCAGCCCGGCGGCGCCGGTGTCGCCGAGGCTGACACGGGCGCAGGCGGCGCCGTCGGCCAGCGTGAGCACGGTGGCCGCGGTCTTCTCGGGGTCGGTCTCCTCCGCAGACGCCGCGAGCTCCGCGAGGTAGCGGAGGATCTCGCGCTTGTGGTCGCGGATGGCGATGCGCACCGGGTGGTCGGGGTCGGGGTACTCGGCAGCCACGTTCACCAGGTCACTGCCGCGATAGGCGGGGTCCGCGAACTCCTCGGCCAGCAGATCGAAGATCGCAAGAAGCCGGTCCTCGGGCGCCTGCGCGGCCGCGGCGCGTGCGCGCAGGCGGGCGCACCAGGCGTCGTTTCGCTGGCGCAGGACGGCGGCGACGAGTTCGTCCTTGGAGCGGAAGTGTTGGTACCGGGGACGCGGCCTTCGTGGTCCGCCCGCACACCGCGGCCAGCGCGGAGAAGGCGGCCGCCGACGCCATCGCCCTCTTCACCGCCCTGCAGCAGGTTCCGTTCCTGGACGGTGCCCTGCAGGCGTGGGAGAAGAACCGGCTGGCCGAGGGAATGGCCCTCCACCGGCACGGCATCGGCCTCGGAGACCGGCTCGGCCTGAGCAGTTCCGAGGCGACGCAGGCAGCCGCTGCCGGACCGGTCGCCTGACGGCCGGACACCGAAGGCTCCCTCGATCCCCGGTGCGGGACAGACGAAGGAGGCCTGCGGTTCGGATGCGTCCGGCGAGCCGGCCGCCCCGATGAGCAGCAGTTCCTCGGCCACGTACGAGATTGTGCTCAGCCGTTGACGAGTTCCGCACGGGCGCGGGCTTCGCGAGGCGGGGCAGTCGGGCGGCGTCGGCGCGGGACGAGTCGCCCCTGGCTGATGAGGATGCCGAGGAGGACCAGGACAGCCCCGGCGGGTTCGTGCCAGTGGAGGGACTCGCCGAGGACGGCGATGCGGACCCGGTGCGGTGGAACGACGCGGTCCGCCAAAGACGGTGGTGGGCGTCGTCTGGGGGATGGCGGAAGGGGAACGTCTACAGTCCTTGTCGGGGTGCTCGGGGCCGTCGGGCGCCCGTGCTGAGGTGAGGAAACGCGCGATGGGTGAGGCTTCGGAGGCCGCGGGACGGGAGCTGCCGGGCACTTCGTTGGCCCCGGTGGGGGCTGCGGTGGTGCGAGTGGCGCGACTGCACCGGATGCTGGCGGGCCAGTTGCTCCGGGAGGTCGGCCTGCACGTCGGCCAGGAGCTGGTGATGCTGGAGCTGTGGGAGCGCGGGCGGCTGCGGCAGGTGGACCTGGCCGAGGTGCTGGGAGCGGACGCGGCGACGGTGACGCGGACGCTGCGGCGGCTGGAGCAGACCGGGTTCGTGCGTCGTATCCCTTCGCCGGACGACAAGCGGTCGATGCTGGTGGAGCCGACGGTGGCGAGTCTGGGGGTGCGGCGACGGGTCGAGGAGCTGTGGTCGCAGCTGGAGGGCTACCTGACCGGGCAGATGTCCGAGGAGGAGAAGGAGGCGAGCATCGCGGTGCTGCAGCGGCTCGAGGCGGGGCTGGCCCGGCACACCCCCGAGGGTTCCCTCTACTCCGAGGACTGAGACCGCCCCGCTGCAGTCGGCGGCCACGTGGCGATGCCGCAGCAGCAGGGGGGCGGCGGGGTGGACGACGGTGACCTCGCCGTGCACCTGGGCCGGATCGGTCTGCCGCGGCACGCAGCGCTCCCACAGCTCCGCCATCATCAACCCCTGGCCGGCGTAGGGCTCGACCTCGCGCAGCAGGTCGCCGACAGCCATCTGGTGCAGCCGGGCCACCCGGCAGATCGCGTGGCTGACCTGCCCGCGCCGGACCGCGCACGGCAGGGCGTCGCCGGCGGGTGCGAGTGGAAGCGGTGGTCGTGGGGTGCTTCCTGGACAAGCGGACGGGGTGCGCCGGGGTGGGGGAGTGGGGCTTGCGGCGGCCGGGGCGAGAGCGTGCGACTCTGCCCCGACCGGCGCGCTCAGCCCTGGAGGGCGGGGTAGTCGGTGTAGCCGGTGTGGTCGCCGCCGAAGGACTTCGAGCGGTCGGGGGTGTTGAACGGGCCGCCCTGCTCCAGGCGCCTCGGGAGGTCGGGGTTGGCCATGAACAGCGCGCCGTAGGCGATCAGGTCGGCGGTACCGTTCTGGATCAGTTCCAACTCGCCCGGCCCGGTGGGCTCCTGGCCGGTGAACGGGTTCAGTACGAAGGTGCCCGGCCACGTCTTGCGGATCTGCTCGGTCAGGTCGCGGTGGCCGGGGGCCTCCATCTGGTGCAGGTAGGCAAGGCCGAGCGGGGCCAGCCCCTCGACCAGGGCGGTGTAGGTGGCCTCGACGTCGTCGCGGTCGTTCTCGGCGATGTCGTTGAACGGGTTGCCCGGCGACAGCCGGAACCCGGTGCGTTGTGCCCCGATTGCCTCCGCGACGGCGCGAGCGGTCTCGATGGCGAAGCGCGCCCGGCGGGCGGGACTACCGCCCCAGGCGTCGGTGCGGGTGTTGGAGTTCGGGGCCAGGAACTGGTGGATCAGGTAGCCGTTGGCACCGTGCAGCTCCACACCGTCGAAGCCCGCCGCGATCGCGTTGCGTGCGGCGGCGGCGAAGTCCGCGACGGTCGCCTCCACTTCGGCGTCGGTCAGCTCGTGGGGGACCTCGAAGTCCTTCATGCCGTCGTGTGTGTAGACCTGCCCGGCGGCCTGCACCGCCGACGGCCCGACCGGCTGTCGGCCCTGCCAGCTGGAGTGTCCGACGCGGCCTGTGTGCATCAGCTGCAGGAAGATCACGCCGCCTTCTGCGTGGACAGCGTCGGTGACCTTGCGCCAGGCCGTGACCTGCTCCGCGCTGTGGATGCCCGGGGTGTCGGGGTAGCCCTGGCCGACCTCGGAGGGCTGGGTGCCCTCGGTGACGATCAGCCCGGCGCCCGCCCGCTGCGCGTAGTAGGTCGCCATCAGCTCGGTCGGGGACTGCTCGGGGCCATAGGCGCGGCTGCGCGTCATCGGGGCCATCACGATGCGGTTGGACAGGGTCGTACCGGCCAGCTCGTAAGGCTCGAACGCCTTGGTGGACATCTGTGTACTCCTCGGATCCGGTCGGTGCCACTGCCGCCACATGGCTGCTGCGAGCACTCTCACTACATTTACTTGCTCGGACAAGTAAACGTCGAGAAGGGGTAAAGCGCAAACAGTGCCGGCGGCGTATCGCGGTGGGTGGCCGCTCTATAGCGCCTGCCTGGCAGGTGAGACGTCGCGGGACGTGCCGGACGGGCCGTGCGGACGAGGTATGGGCGGTAGATATTTGTTCGGCCAAGTGATGGATCTACGGAGCTTCGACGTCTCCGGTGAGTCGCCCGCCGTGGGAGTGCACCATGGTTGGCCGCACAGCTCGATCCGCGGAGGCTGCGGACGGACGCCTCCCTGGCGTTTCAAGGCCCACGTGACCTGACCTGATCATCTTGATGCCCGACAGGCTCGCCCGACGGTGACGTCAGTGGCGGCTGTTGTCGGGGCTTTCGGCGTCAGGGGCGGAACACACTTCGGGATCGGGCCATGGCGACTGTCGGCGACGGCTGAAGAGTGGTTCTGGATCACTTCCCGCGTGAGTCGATGAGGGCAGAGCACTGGAGCCTGTCGCGGGGGTGCTGGTCAGAGCCGGTCGTTGACGGTTGCCGCCGGCAGGCTCGGGTGAGGGCGGACCGAGAACCGCCCCGTTCTGCCCTGCAGTCGCACCGGACGATGGGAGAAACTGGCGCGGTGAATCAGCTTCAGGAGATCACGGGATTGGCCAGTGGTGTGCTGGACGGGGACCTCATCGGCGCCTACCTGCACGGATCTTCCTTGCTCGGAGGACTCAGACCGGCCAGCGACGTGGACGTACTGCTCGTCTCCCGGAGGTCGTTGGACGAGCGGGGACGACGGGCGCTTCTCGGCGGCCTGCTCGGGATCTCCGGCTCCCGGCACAAGGCCCGCCCGGTCGAGCTCACCGTGGTCGTCCAGTCCGAGGTCCAGCCATGGCGATACGCTCCGACCTGCGACTTCCTGTACGGCGAGTGGCTGCGCGCTGAGTACGAGGCCGGGATGGTCCCCCGGCCGGACGCGATGCCCGATCTTGCCCTGCTCATCACAATGGCGCTGACGGGCGACCACCCCCTCGTAGGCCCGCCGCCGACGCAGGTCCTCGACCCCGTCCCGCACTCCGACCTGGTCCGGGCAAGCGTGGCGGGCATCCCCGACCTGCTCGAGAACCTGGACGGCGACACCCGCAACGTCCTGCTGACCTTCGCACGCATCTGGACCACGCTCAGCACCGGCGAGATGAGGCCGAAGGACGCTGCCGCCGACTGGGTCCTGGCCCACCTCCCTCCCGAACACCGCCCTGTGCTCGAGCACGCCAGGCAGCTCTATCTCAACTGCTCCTATTCCGAGGAAAGCTGGAGCGACACGTTGCGGGCTCAGGTCCGTCCGCATGCGGACCGGGTGCTCGCTGAGATCGACCGGTTGCACACCTGGAGTCAGCAGACATGAGAACCTCTCCGCACCCGCTCAACCACGCAGGCGGGTAAGGAGACACGCCAGCGACGAGGGAACCTGGCCCGACCCCACTTGAGATGGTGCCCAGACCCCCCGAGCCTTCCCTGCCGCCGGCGAGACGGCGACGCCACCGGAGGTCGGAGCCCCACTGGCGCAGCGACAGCACAAAGGCCCGTTGTCGTCTCAACGCTCGTTCCGTGGCGCCGGGGTACACGTAGTAGTCGGTCGGGAGTCTCTCAACTCGACGGACCGCCAGGCTGGTACGGATCCAAAGCCGGCGGATCCGGCCTGGTGGCGGAGGGGGGCTCACCTCCGCGATCTGGCTGCGGTCCTGTTCGCCGATGCGTGCGACGTTCTGCACGGCACCGTCGAACCCGGTGTCAACGCTCCCGCAGAACTGAACACCCACCAGTCCCGCAGAATTGACCCCGGGGATCGTGCGGTTTCAAGCGGCTCGGTCTGCCCGGCATCATGGGCGCATGGACGACGATCTCCCGACCGTGTCGGTGCGCCTGTGGCGTGCGGACGCCATTGTCCTGTTCGACTGGCTGATGACCACGGATCTCGACTCGGTGCCGGTCACCCATCCTGCCCAGAAGCAGGCCCTGGCCGATCTGCTGTCACGGCTGGAGTGGGCCGCGGACGCCGAGGTGACCGGGGCGACCGCCGAGGACATCGCGGCGGCTCAGAGCGAAGTCGCCCGGGACATGGACTGGTAGTTCAACCGTGGTGAGCGCGGTTCTCCTTGGCCAGCAACTCGCCTCGCTGGCGGGTCCGGTAGGAGTCTCCGGTCAGAGCGAGAACCTCGGCATGGTGGGTCAGGCGGTCGATCACCGCGGCGGCGACGACGTCGTCGGAGAGGGTCGGACCTGTGCGTGCCGGTCGTGTTCATCGGCTTCGCGCGTGATCCTCACGGGTGTCGCCGGGTCTGGTGTGCTGCGGGGACCGGCAATCTCGGTAGCGTGGCCATCTGGTGCATGGAGTGTCCGTGTGTCCGGCAGGCCCGTGCGACGGCTTCCGACGGAGAGTGATGAGGCTGCAATGAGTGAACTGACGAAGCCCGAGGTTGACGTTCCGGAGGGTGACGCTCCTGCCGAACTGACCATCCGGGACCTGGTCGTCGGGGACGGGGCTGAGGTCAAGCCGGGCATGGTGGTCAGGGTCCACTACGTCGGGGTGACCTTCGAGTCCGGGAAGGAGTTCGATGCCTCCTGGGACCGGGACCAGCCGTTCAAGTTCGCCCTGGGCAGTGGCAAGGTCATCAAGGGCTGGGATCGGGGAGTGAGGGGGATGAGGGTCGGCGGTCGGCGCGAGATCATCGTCCCGCCGCGTCTCGGATACGGCAATCAGTCGCCCTCGCCGTTGATCCCGCCGGGCTCGACCCTGGTTTTCGTGGTGGACCTGCTGGACTCGTATTCCAGCACAACCGGGTGGAGCAACTCCTAACGCTGGATTCCTCGAACGAGATACGCGCATCGGCGTCGCCTGGAGCGGGTTGGTGGTGCGGTTCGGACCTGGACCCAGCGGGCGGTACGGGAGTTGAGCTGGGCGGTCGCGAGGGCCGGGGCGTGGGTGCTGTCGTGGGGGTAGGCGAAAGCGCGGTCGGCGAAGGCGGATCTGCGGGACATGCGCCACCAGCTGTACTGGAGGTTGAGCCGGCAGGCGCCGACGGGGATGCGGGCGTGGCGGACGCGTTCGGCATCAGGCTGCAGCCCTGCTCGCCGCCTGCCCGTCTCGGGGCGGCGAGCAGGGCTTCTGCGGCCACGAAGACCAGTCGTCGGCCTCGTCCACCGTGCGGTCGTCACTCGAAGACGATCACCAGGCGTCCGACGATTTCGCCGTGGCCGAGGGCCTCCAGGTTGTCGTTGATGTCCTCGAGCCCGACTTTGGTGACGTTGTGCTTGACGAGGCCGGCTTCGGCCAGGGAGAGCACCTCGACCAGGTCCAGGTGGTTGCCCCAGAAGGAGCCCATGTAGGTCAACTCAGTCCCCACGAACGGGAATTGCTTGTGCTCGACGTGGTGGCTCATGAGGCCGACGGCCGCCAGTACCCCCTCGGGTCCCAGCAGGTCGAACCCCATCGAGATGGACGCGTTGCTGCCGACGCAGTCCAGGATGGCGTCGATCGTCCTGCGGCCGGTGAGCTGTTCCAGCTCGTCCTGGATGGTCTCGGTGGACTTGTCGCGGACGTTGATGCCGTGGTCGGCGCCGTTCTCCTTCGCCACGTCCAGCTTGCTGTCCTTGCGGGCGAGAGCCACCACGGTCGCCCCGCCGCCGAGCAGCTTCGCGTACTGAACCGCGTAGCTGCCCAGGCCTCCGATACCCGTGACGGCGACGGTACGGCCGGGACCGAGCTTGCCCGTGTCCCGCAGCTTGCGCATCCCGCGGTACGGAGTCATGCCCGCGTCCGTCATCGGGGCGAGGAGCTCAGGTGCCTTTGCCGCGTTCTCCGAGACGGGGATCGCGTGGCGGCATTCCACGGTCATGTACTCGGCGAAGCCGCCGGGAGGTCCGAAGCCCACCCATCTGCCGTTGCCGCTGCACAGCTGTTCGTTGCCCTCCCGGCACTGGCGGCATGTGCCGTCGCCCCAGCTGGGGTTGACCACGACCATGTCGCCTTCCGAGTAGCCCACCGTTTTCGGTACGGCGCTACCCATCCCGGCCACTCGTCCGGTGACCTCGTGGCCGGGAATGTAGGGCAGGTCGACGGGGAACGGAACCTCGAAGTAGCCATTGAGGAGTTGGTAGTCGCTGCGACACATTCCGGTCGCGGCGACCTTCAGCAAGATCTCGTCCGGGCCCGGGTCGGGCACGGGCACTTCGTCGATTCGCAGGGGCTCTTTGTATCCGTGCATCCGAGCTGCTTGCATCTGCATGGGAGTGCCTCGCTTTCGCCGGCGGGCAGCCGTGCGGACCAGTGCAGTGTGACGAGCGTGCAGTGTGACGAGCCACGGATGCATCACCGGCCGGCACGGCTGCCGCTCCGCTTCGAACATCTCCAGGGTCCTGCGCTTGCTGTGGCCGCGCATCCGGAGCCCGGGTGCGGCAAGGGAACCGCTGCTACGTGCACGCGAACCCGTCCGGTGACCGTACTGCGAGGGAAGCTGCACGGGGCGTCACGGAAGGCTTGTGGGTAACAATCACCACTGCCGTCACACTCGCTTACGTGACCACAAGCTCGTCGAGTTTCCGTGCCACGCCCAGCCCTTCACCCGCAGACCGCCCGCAGGGTTGCGCGGTGGCTCACTCCGTCGTCGGGGCCTACCGTTGGTGGGTGGGAGTGCCACATTCGACGCGTGGTTGCACGGCGGTACAGGTGTGTGTGAAGCGCACCGGTACCGCCGTGTCTGTTGCTACTGCCCACGCGATCGAACGGCACGTCGTAACCGGAGGTCACGCCGTCGTGGGCGTCGTGGGCGTCGTGGGCGACGCCTGCTGTGTGGGGATGGGAGGCCAGACCCGCGGAAAGCCTGGGACACCGGAAGGTTGAGCCTTCGGGCGGGAAAGCGAGGGATCATCGTGATCAAGCCCTATGCCCCGTACGACTTCATGCCGCCGATCCCGAGCTTCTCGCTGACCTCGCAGTCCCTGGCGAACGGCGAGCAACTGGCGCGCGAGCACGTGAGTGGCATCCTTGGGGCAGGTGGATCGGACGTCTCACCTCAGCTGAGCTGGACCGGCTTCCCCGAGCAGACCCGCAGCTTCACGGTCGCGATGTTCGATCCCGACGTGCCCACCGCCTCGGGCTTCTGGCATTGGGCCGTGGCCAACCTCCCCGCCTCCGTGACCGACCTGCCTGCCGGGGCGGGAGACGGAAGCGAACTGCCGGGCGGAGCGGTGACGCTGCCCAACGACGCCGGCTACAGGAGGTACCTCGGCCCGGCAACGCCTCCGGGAAACGGACCGGACCGCTACTTTCTCGTGGTGCACGCCGTCGACGTGGAGAAGCTGGACGTGACCGAGACGACGGCCCCCGCCCTCATGGACTTCCTCCTGTTCACGCACGCGATCGCGCGGGCGACCATGTACGGCACCTTCGAGCGATGAGGCGTCCGGACGGCCGGCCTATGTGGGTTTCATTGCGGGTCCATCACGGGTTGCACCCCCCACAGGCGCCTGCCCACACTTGATCCATAGAGGTGCATTTGGCGATGTCGCGTGCCCTTCGCGGGTGCCATTCCACAGGAGTGTCCGATGGCCAAGATTCTTTTCGTGCTGACCGGCGCAAGCTACTGGACCCTGAAAGACGGTCACCGGCACCCGACCGGTTACTGGGCCGAGGAGTTCGTCGCGCCCTACACCGTCTTCACCGACGCCGGATACGAGGTCACGGTGGCAACTCCGGGCGGGGTCGTGCCTGTTGTGGACACGATGAGCCTCGAACCCAAGATGGCGGGCGGCGAAGAGAACTCCCTCAAGGAGGAAGCCGTCATCGAGAAGGCGGACGAGCTGCGGCACCCCATCCCTCTCACGAAGGTGCGCCTCGGCGACTACGACGCCGTCTACTACCCCGGGGGCCACGGCCCGATGGAGGATCTCTCCGTCGACCCCGACTCCGGAGCACTGCTGCGCGAAGCGCTCGCCTCCGGCAAACCGCTCGGCATCGTCTGCCACGCACCGGCCGCGCTCCTCGCGACCCGGGACGCGGACGGCGCCACCCCCTTCGCCGGCTACCGCCTGACGGGCTTCTGCAACGATGAGGAAGCCGGTGTCGGCTTCGCCGACAAGGCCAAGTGGCTGCTGGAGGACGAGCTGAAGAAGCTGCCCACCGAGTACTCGCGGGGCCCGGTCTGGGAGCCCTACACGGTCTCGGACCGCAACCTTTACACCGGCCAGAACCCCGCCTCCTCGGGCCCCCTCGCCAAAGTGGTGCTCGCCGCTCTCTCCTGACCGGACGCAGGACCAGGGACGGGTGCGACCACGTCCTACTGGAGGCAAGTCACGTCGGTCTATCGCCCGGGCAGCGGGACGCCTCCTGTCATCGTCACTCCGGCCTCGGCGACGCGGGCCGCGATCCCGCTGGTGGCACGTTCGGCCAGCGCGGCGATGGTCAGTGACGGGTTGACGGTGAGCGAGGCGGGAACAGCCGCGCCGTCCGTGACGAACAGACCCCGGAATCCTCGGAGTTCGTGCTTGTCGTCGAGGGCGCTGGTGGCCGGGTCGTCGCCGATACGCGCGGACCCGAGCGGGTGGGCCGTGACCGTACCGGCCAGGGCCTCGGTCCACGGACGGACCCGGGACAGACCGTCCTTCTCCAGGATTGCGCGGAGCGCCGTGTCCGCCCGGTCCCATGCCTGGCGGGTTCGGGTGGTGGGATGGAAGGACATCGTCCCCTGACCGAGCCCGGGTGCCAGGCGCAGGAAGCTCCCGGTGGGAGGAACCACTCCGAAGGTGCCTTCGTTGTCGTCCTCGGTCATGGCGAGCAGGGTGAGCCACGACGGCCAACGGGCCCGCATCTGACGCTTGTCGACGCCGAACCAGCCGGGCGAGCCGGTCGTCTGGGCGAGGACGTTGGTCAGCGGCGGGAAGTAGATCTGCTGGAGCATGAACCGGCTGTACTCCGGTGCGGACGCATCCAGGTAGTCGTACGTGGCGGAAGTGATCGGCCGGCCGATCGGCAGCCCCTGGTAGACGGTCCCGTCGGGGCGGGAGAGTCCGAGCAGTGACCCCGCCTTGCCCTCGTCGACGTCGGCGACGCTGACGTGGTCGCCGTTGCCGGAGAAGTAGCGGCCGACCGCACCCGGGATGCCGCCGAGCGGCAGGGAGGACCGCTGGAGGATCACCGGCGTGCCCACCGCGCCCGCCGCCAGCACCACGACCTTGGCGTGGATGATCCCCACGTTCGTGGTGCAGGTGTAGTCGTCGGGGTCGAGGACGGTGTAGGCGACCGCGTAGCGGTAGCCGGACTCCAGTGAGGGGGTGATCAGCTGAACCTCGTGCAGTGGCCGGATGACCGCGCCATGGGCTTCCGCCGCGGGGAGATAGTTGAGGAGCATGGAGCGCTTGGCGTCGAACGCGCAGCCCGACAGCATCCAGTTGCAGTTGGTGCAGGCAGCGGTGTCCACCGCCACCGGAACCGGATTGCAGGTGTGCCCGGCCCGCCGGCAGGCGGCCGCCAGTACGCCGCCCGCGTAGGAGACGTCCGACCAGCCGGTGCGTGCGACCGGCAGGGCCGTCTCCACCCGGTCGTACCAGGGGTCGAGCGTGGCACGGTTGATGGACGCCGGCCATATCCGCCGTCCGATGCTGCCGTGGCGCTCGAAGGCGTACGACGGTGCCCGCAGCGAGGCGGCGAAGTAGACGACGCTGCCGCCGCCCACGCAGTTGCCCGCGACCACCGAGACACCGTCGCCGCGGATCACATCGACGATCTTGTTGTAGGTGCCCAGGCGCATGGAGTGGCTGAACTGTGCCGCACCCAAGCGGGGTCCGCGCTCGAGAATGGTGACGCGTGCTCCGCCTGCGGCCATGTAGTAGGCGGGGATGGCCCCGCCGAAGCCGCTGCCGATCACCAGGACGTCCGTGGTCTGGGTCATGCCGGGCTCCCGGAAGGGGTCGTGGCGGGATGGAGCGCCGCGAGCGGGCGGTCGTAGGAGAAGTCTCCGAACCGCCACAGGCCGTCCGGGTCCGGCTTGGGGAACCTCAGCCAGGTCAGGCCCGGATGGCCCTGGGCCAGGGCGGCGGTCGTGTCGGACTGTCCGGCGGTGTCGAAGGCGATGCCGACGATCAGGCTCATCACCTGCCAGACCGGCTCGTCGATGTCGCCCGAGCCGAACAGGCCGCTGACCAGGTTGGTCCGATGCGCGAAGGACAGGCCGACGAAGGGCGGCCGGCTGGGTGACAGCCAGATCAGCCGGACCGCCGCGTAGGCGACGGCACGGGCGTCGAGCAGGGCAGCGATCTCCGGCAGCAGCGGGGCCAGCGGCAGCTCGGGCGAGTTCATGACGTCGATGACGCCCGCCTGGACGGCGCCCGGCCCGGTGACGGCGCCGGCGCACACCTGGTCACCCGAAAACCGATGCTCACCGGGGATGAGGGTGTCGGCAAAGGCTCCCAGGGTCTGTGTCGTCCAGCCCTCGGAGACGTCCGCCGCGGCGGCTGCCGGGGTGGCGGTGAGCCCCCCGGCGGCCAACACGGCAACCGATGCGGTGAGCGCCTTGAGGATCGCTCGTCGGTCGACGGTGGGCACGGCCGCTCAGCCGATCAGCGCGCAGCCGAGGTCGAACGGCAGCGCCACCGTCAGACCGGTCTCCCCGGCCTCCTGGCCGTATTCGGACAGCGCGTCGGCCAGGTTGTCGAAGTTCGAGGCGCGCAGGGCGGCGACGGCGTCGCCGATGCCCACAGTCTGGCCGTTGATGCTGAAGTGGTTGAGGCGGGCGCCGGCCCGTCGGCCGGTCTTGTCCCACCAGTACTGGCCGTCCCACGCCACGTACGGTACGGCGCCGTTGGTGGCCTGCACGCTCCAGTGGTCCTTCTGGTAGTAGCGGCAGGTCAGCATGGTGATGGCGAAGCGGGAGGGCTCGGCGACCAGGAAGCGCAGGGCTCCACCGTCGTCGAAGGTGATGTCGCGCTTGCTGTACTCCACGCACAGCGGGTTCGTGAACATCAGCCACAGCGGCGGCTGTTCACCCTCGCCGAAGTTGTGCCAGGTGCAGGTGGCGGCGAAGCCCGGCTCGGTGAAGGGGCCGACCGCAGGCACGTCGGAGGAAGTCCGGACCGCCGCCGACGTGCTCACGGCCTGGGCCGTACGGACGTCAGTGGCCGGTCGGGCGGGTGCGGCGGATGCGTCATGGCTCGGGAACAACGCGGCGCAGACCCCGAGGGCCAGCGCGAAGCCGGCCGCGGTCGTACGCAGGTGCACAGGGAACACAGGACCTCCTGGACGCGGAAAAGTGTGGTGTCGCTCGAAAAAGGCCGCCGACAGCGGGGAACCGGCGGGCCGAGGATGGGGCAATTTGTGCAGGAGCAGAGGTGGTACGGGTCGCTGACCGCGTCACGATGACGACGACAGGCGTCCCGACGCGGGCGAGATGGGAGCGGCCCTGTCCTTGCCGGCGCCCTGGTCGACAGCGACGGCGACGGCGACAGGCGACGGCGTCGGCGTTCGAACGCGGGGGCAGGTCGCGGGACGGCGTACGGTCGAGGTGCGTACTGGCGAGCGGCGGGTCGGCGGGGCCGGACGTCAGGGGCGGCGGACGGCATTGCCGCAGCGCCCGTTTGCGGGCGGCCCTGCCCGGCACGAGCCGCGTCCGCACGGAGGTGCCTTCGTCCGCGAGCAGGGCGACCGCGCGTCCGCCGAGGCGGGCGGATCTCGATGGTTCATCGGTCGCCGACCTCCGCGTGCGCTGTACCCGACAGCCGCCATACGGCTTCCCGCCGCCATGTGCCCCACCAGCGCTCCAGGCTGACCATCGCGTCCGCGGTTTCGCTGTTGCGGCAGACCGCGGCGGAGCCGTCGGGGTCGGTGTAGTCGAGCGTCAGGGTCCGCTCGGGCGGCTGGGTCACCGTCACCTTGATGCGTCTCAGGCCCGCCCTGCCCTCGACCCGCCACTCGGGCAGGCCGAGGTCCGCGCGGAACCGGCCGATGCCCGCCCAGCCCACGGCGGAGCGTTCCGCGCGCCGGGGCCAGCTGCGGCCGTTTCGGTGCAGGCGCAGGAAGACCAGGGGCGGCAGCCTGTCGAGTCCGCGTCGCATGGACACCGCGGCGACGATCTCCAGGACGTCACCGCCGCCCAGGTCGGCGTGCAGCCAGGCCCAGCGGCGGGCGTTGCCATGGCCGTAGATGCGGGCTTCGGCCCCCGGAGCGTGGTCCAGTCGCAGCTCACCGGCGCCGTACCGGATGGTGCCGCTGTAGCGGGAGCGGCCGGCGGGGAGCATGTGCGAGGCCGGAAGCCAGGGGCGTCGCCAGGACCAGCGGGGGAACGTGTACAGCGGCGGGCCCTCGGGGCTCTCGGTGAGCTCCCAGGTGAACGTCCCCGCGGAGCCCGTGAGCCGGCCGGGCCGGACGCGGATGTCCTCGGCGGCGAAGCCTTCCGGATGCGCTGTCCACGGTACGGGGCCGAAGCGTGTGTGTTCGACGTGGCCGTCCTTGGGGAAGACGGCGATCCAGCCGTGCGCGTAGGCGGCGGAACCGTCGGAGGGCGCCACCAGTTCGTGGTGCAGCCAGATCCCGCTGTCGGTGGCCGGATCGGTCAGGGTCGTGTACCAGACCTCGGTCCGCCCCGGTGCGCCGTCCCAGCGCGACGCCAGATGCCCGTCGGCGGGGGACGCGGGAGACGCGACAGCACGCGGGAATCGGAAGCTCGCGATGAAGGGCAGCAGGCCGGTGACGAGGGGAAAGCGCAGCGTGCCTTCGCCCACGCGGTCACCGTTCTCGTACAGGGTGTACGGCAGTACGGTCAGGGAGGCGAGCGGATGCATGGGTGACATCGACTTGTGGCCGACCAGCGTGAGGCGCCGGTCTTCCATGGCGAAGGTGATCCGGTAGCGGATCCAGTCGCGCGAAAGGGGCGCAATCTCCAGGTCGCCCACGGCTTCGGTGCCGTCGGCGCGTCCCGCCACGCGCACGCGTCCGGTCACATGTGCCCGCGTCGTGCGGCGGGGCAGCGGCACCGCGTCGGCACGGACCAGCAGGTCCAGCCGGAGGGGGTGGTCGCGGTCCTCGCCGGCCAGACGGACACGGCCCAGCAGGGTCTCCCTGAACACCGTCCCGCGTGAGGTCACCGAGCACCTTCCCGGTGTCGGCGGGAGCGCGCCAGCCCGTCGAGCATCATGCGTTCCGTCGCCGACAGATATTCGCCCGCGGCGGTGCGTGCCGCCTCCCGGTCGCCGGCGGTGACGGCCTCGACGACCGGAGTCAGACGCTCACGAGCGGCCCGGGGATCCTCGAAGGGCCCGACCAGCGCTGCGCGCACCGGTAGATACGCGTTGAACAAGGTGTTGGTCAGCAGGACGTACACCCGGTTGCCCGTGGCACGGGCCAGCGCACGGTGCACCTCGACGTCGGCCAGCTGCACGGGCTCGCCGCCCGCCGCGTCCCCGACGGCGGCCAGCAGCAGACGCAGTTCGGCGACCTGGGCCGCCGTGGCACGGGCCGCGGCGCGCTCCGCGATCAACATGCCGATGCTGCGGCGGACTTCGAAGACCTCACCGATCCAGTCGGGGCTGTGGAGCACCAGCATCGGCAGGAGGTCCGCCCCGCCCAGGCGCAGAAAATCCCTGACCCGGGTCCCCACTCCGTGGCGCGTCTCCAGCAGTCCGGCGTGCGTCAGTCGCCCGAAGGCGTGCTTGAGGGAGGTGCGGGTGACCCCGAATCCCTCGGCGAGTTCACGCTCGGGAGGCAGATAGCTTCCGGCGGGATGGCGCTCGGCGAGGATGTCCTCGCGCAGCCGCTTCTCCAGCGCGTCGACGATCGTCTCGCGTGGCAGTGCCTCCACCTCGGCTCCCAGTGATTGAGTGGTCCAGTGGCTGAGCCACTGAACCACCGTTGATGACATGGCGTCAATAACTCTGCACGGGAGGGCGAGGATGCCCTCGGGCTTGGATTCCGGTTCGTCACGATGCCGCCACCCAGGCTGCTCTCCAGGCGCCGTTCGGTCGGCGGCGCCAACTCGGGCCTGGCCCCGGCCGACAGACTGATCAGCGCCGGCGGAAGCCCGCCGGACGTTCTTTCTTGTGGGTCGGCCGGCGCTGTGGGGAGCCGCGTCGTTCCGGGCTGATCGGTCAGGTCTGTGTGCCGTCCCGCTGGGCAGGAGGCCAGCCGCCGCCGGCGGCAAGTCGCATCAGTGCAGTGTCGAAGTCGCCGTGGTCGGGCTTCCGTTCGGCACGGGTCGCTTCGCCGTCGAAGCGGTGCTGGTAGCCGGACCAGGCCTGGTCCGTGATCGTGTTGCCGACTCTGCCGGCCATCAGTGCCGTGAGTTCGGTCGCTGCGCGGCTGATGCGCCGTCCGAGCTCTGGCGGGCTCCAGTCATCGGGGGCGGCGAAAATCGACGCGGGAGTGGTGAGGGCCCGCAGGTAGGCGAACATGGGGCGGACTTGGTCCTCCACGACCAGTGCGTGACGGGAGGTTCCGCCCGTCATGGACAGCAGGGTCGGTTTCGCGATGACGAGGTCGTCGTCGAGGAGGTCGAGGAAGGACTTGAATAGACCGCTCATCCCCGCGGTGTGGACCGGGGTGCCGGTTATCACTCCGTCTGCGGCAGCCAGCACTTCGATCGCACGCTCCAGGCGGTGACTGCGGAGTCCGGAAACGATGGCCTTGGCCATGTCGACGGCCAGCGTGCCGAGTTCGATGACCCGTGTAGTGACGGCCAGACCTTGGTCGTCGAGTATGGACATGGCCTTCTGCGCCACACGGTCGGTGAGCAGCCGGGTCGATGAGGGGTCGCTGGTGCCCGCGCTGACGATCGCGAGCGCGAGTGGGGCCGGGGAATGGGGCATTGGCTGGCCGTGCTGCTCGAAGTGCCCATGCGGAGCAAGGATGTTGTTCGGTGGTCGACTGGGACGGAGACTTCCGTACCGCGCTCCAGGGCTTCACCTCCACGCCCCGTCCGCTCGATGACGTACCGCCGTTCGTCCGGCACGGCTCCATCCTCGAACGTGACGATACGTCCCTATGTGGACGTTCCTCGGTGGCGGCTCCGTCATCAATTACCGGCCGGGCTGCCGCTGCGTAATCTCCTGGAGCACCCACCCGTTTCCGTCCGGGTCGCTGAAGGTGGCGTAGGAGGCGTAGGACGTCCGCTCCGGGTCCGGGCCCGCGAGCCGTTCCTGTCCGGCGCCCCGATGCACGGCATCTCCGGCTTCGTGGCCGTGGTGAAGGATCCCCCCGGCGTCGTGGAACACATCACTGACCTTGATGCCGCGGCTCACGAGCTCTGCACGCGCCTGCTCGACATCCGTGACGATGAGATATAGGCCCTGGGCCGAGCCGGGAGCAGTGTCGATCATGCCCTTGCCGAAGAGGATCGAGCATGCGGAACCGGGGGGTGTGAGGTGCACCAAGCGGTAGTCGTCACTGAACGTATTGTCGACGTCCATTCGGAACCCCGCTGTCTCGTAGAAGTTCTTGGCGCGATCGACGTCGGAGACAGGGAGCACAATGGCTTCGAGCTTCAGGTCCATCTTTCTTCACCCTCGCAGGATCGAATTCCGAGAGAATGGGATAGGCAAACGATCTCGGCTCGGTGTCGCCTTCGGAAGGTCAACGATTGAGCCTGTAAAGTGTTGCCGATCGGGAATTCCGCTGGAGTATATTACGGAAGCGGCCGTTGCGCTCCACCATTGTCACTCGTGCGTGACAGCATCGCATTCCGAAGCGCATGGCAGAGCGGCTGCGCCCGATCCAGTACGCAGTCCACATTCAGCATTCAGCGGGATTGCCTCAGGGAGGAGTTGGGCTTCGGCTCGGTCCTCAAGCTCGCTGCTGCCTGATCGCACACTGACAACTCGGCCCATCGTGTGGGTCGTTGTAAGCGCCAGAACGAGTACACGTATGTCGACGCGTGTGCCGGGCAGCGCTCTCGTGCCGGGCCTGACCATCGCGGTGCTGGTCGGCCCGATCGTCACCAACCGGCAGGAGCAGGCCAACCGGTGGCCGAACACCGCGATGCGCTACGCGGACTCCGCACGCGTTCTGTCGGTACGGCCGCTGAACAGCACCTGCGATGAAACCGGTTCGACCGCGGCGCGCCATGAAGGGAATCATGGACGAGCGATGTCGACCGAAGCAGGCAGCAGCACTCGCCCTACAGAACCATGCCGCCTTTTGGAACGGCGACAGGACACCGGCAGAGGTCGACGCCGAAGTTCTGGCTGAAGCTCGAAGGTGATCGACACTTAAGTTCGTGCCATCGAAGGCTGAGCGACGGGAACGTGCATGAGGAGCGAAGTCCAGATCTTCGTCGCCGACGGCCCACTGCCCGACTGGGAGTCCACCGAAGAAGAGATCGACAGACGTTGTGACCAGCTGATGGCGATCACCAAACCCGTCACCACCGAGGAAGCCCACGCGCTGGCCAGCAGACTTTCCTCCCCGGGGGCGTGTGACCGCGCTGGGCGTGACCGACTTCGGGGCCGTGCCGCCGTGTCCTCGCCGTCGTACGTCAGTGGCTGACTGCGACGGCGACGTGTCCGGACCGCAGCGATGTCCGGCTGAGGGCCGGGCTGTCGAGGGTGTGTGCAAGGGTCAGCAGATCGTCGTCCGACACCACCCGCAGCCCGTTGTCCGCCAGCAGCGCGGCCATCTGCTGTGGTGTCCACAGCGAGCGCCACGGTTCGCCCGACGTCACACTGCTGCCGAGCACACGCGTCAGGAGCCGTCCTACGGCCGCTCGCGCCGACGGCGCCTGATAGTTGACGACGAGGGCGCTGCCTGGGGCCGTACGAGCGGCGAGGGCTGCCACCGTGGCGTGTACCTCGCTGCGCGCGAGGTACGGGACGACGCCCTCCCACAGCCACGTCGTCGGTTTCGACGGGTCGTGTCCTGCGGCATCCAACGCCGCACCGAGATCGTCGACGGCGAAATCGACCGGAGTGAATCGTACGCAGCGGGCGGTCACCGGCAGCTCGACGGTGATCCGGTCGCTCTCGTCCGTGCTGTGCGGCACGCTGACGGCCTCGGCGAGACGGTCACGCTTGTCCTGCTGAGAGGCGGGATGGTCGACCTCCCACACATCGGTCTGCGCGAGCCCGGGCAGACGCCACGCGCGGGTGTCCAGACCGGCGCCGAGGATCACGAGCTGGCTGGTGACGCGATCGCGCAGTGCCTCGTCGATCGCCACCGTACGCGGCACGACCACCTCGGCGCATGCCCGCACACTCTCGAACGCGACGCGTGCCTGCCAGCCCTGCGGCGCGGTGTTCGCGCGTACCTCCGCCACGGGCACACGTTCCGCGTCCCGCAACAGCCGTATCGCCAAGGGATCCGCGAACCGGCCGACCGAGGCTCTTCCGTCCGCCGCTGCCCGCCCCTGGCAGACCAGCACCGCCGTCCGGCTCGCTGCACGGCCACTCTCGCCCATCGGGTTCCTCCTTGGACACCCCCACTTGAGGGTGGGGGCGGAAACAGACTCCTGCGGGGCAGGGCAAGAAGCCTTGCACACCGTGCACCCATGCGCCGCGCCGCCTGCCCGGGTCGGTATTTCCCTTGCCGCGTGGGACGGGAGTTCAGCCGTTCGTCTTGATCTTCTTCATGGTGAGGTGGGATTCGAGGCGCAGGACGGCGGGCAGGCAGCTGAGCTTGCCGGTGAGGAAGGCTTCGTAGGCGGCGTGGTCCGCCACGGCGACGCGCAGGAAGTAGTCGGGGCGGCCGTACATGCGGCGGAACTCGATGACTTCGTCATAGGAGGCCACGGTGTCCTCGAACTCCTCGAAGCTCTTGCGGTCCTGGGCGTAGATCTCGACGTCGACGAGGACCTCCAGCCCGCGGCCCATGGTCTCGGGATCGACGACGGCCCGGTACCCGGTGATGACGCCGGCCTCTTCCAACCGCTTGACCCGGCGCAGGCAGGGCGGCGGGGTCAGGCCGACGCGCTTGGCCAGTTCGACGTTGGTCAGCCGCCCGTCCTGCTGGAAGTGAAACAAAATTTCTCGATCCAGGGCATCCATGCTCACTTCATTGCTCACGGTCTGATCATAGGGCCTTAACTGGAAACCATATGAGGTGCGATTTATTTTAAAATTTCTTCATGCGTACAAGTTCGGCCGATGTCGATACCGATGCCGGCGGCCGGTCTCGGTCTGCCGCCGCTCCTCCTCGGGTTCCGTCCCAGGCACGAGCGGCCCTGCGCGACTCCGCCTCCGTGGGCCTGGGATTCGTTCCGCTCGGTCTCGCCTTCGGGGCCCTCGTCACCCAGTCCGGTCTCGACTGGTGGTGGGCGGGCCTTTCCGCCGCGTTGGTCTACGGCGGATCGTTCGAGTTCCTGCTCATCGGCATGGTCACCGCCGCCGCGCCGCTGGCCGCGATCGCCGGAACGGCCTTCATGGTGAACGTCCGGCACGTCTTCTACGCCCTGTCCTTTCCCCTGCACCGAGTGACCGGCCGCCGCGGCAAGGCGTACGGCACCTTCGCGCTCAGTGACGAGGCCTATGCCCTGACCGCCGGATCCGAGGCCCGCTCCTGGTCCGGACGGCGCATCCTGTGGCTCCAGTTCTTCATGCACGCGTACTGGGTCGGAAATGCGACCGCCGGCGCCCTTCTCGGCTCCCTCATCCCGGACGGCGTGACCGGCCTGGACTTTGCCCTGACCGCCCTGTTCACCGTGCTGGCGCTCGAATCACTCAAGGACCTGCGCGGAGATCTGCCCACCCCCGCGCTCGCCCTGTTCAGCGCCGTGGCCGCCCGGCTGCTCCTCCCGGGCCCGATGCTCCTGGCCGCCTTCACCCTGTTCACCGCCGGGCTCCTGGCCCGCCGTCTCGTCACCGGCAGGAGGCCGAACCGTGCCTGACACCTTCTACGCCGTGGCCGCCATCCTCGTCAGCGCCGCCGTCACCTGGGCCCTGCGCGCCCTGCCCTTCGCCGCCCTCGCCTCCCTGCGCGCCAGCGCGACCGTCCGGTTCCTCAGCACCCGCATGCCCGCCGGTGTCATGGTGATCCTCGTCGTCCACTGCCTGCGCGACCTGCCCGTGACGCAGTGGCGCGCCCTGGCCCCCCTCGCGGCTCTGGCCGTCACCGTCGGCCTGCACCTTTGGCGCCGCAACGCCTTGCTCAGCATCCTCGGCGGCACAGCTGCCCATGTCGCCTTGGCCAGCACGGTCTTCGCCCACTGACCCCACCTCCAGCGCAACCTTCCAGAAGAAAAGACTGCGCTGAGGGATTCCGGACTGCGTGCAGATGCGCCATGAAATACCTGGAGCCTCACCGGCGGAGGAGAATTGGGGGAGGCTGCACAAGCTGCAATTCTCCCACGACTGTCCCTAGGGATCTCCTTAGAGATCCCCGGCTGTCAATGCCCGTGCACGTCAACCATTGGGGATTCCCCTAAGACTGATCCGCTGCAGCGGCGGAGCGCGGCTGCGAGGCCGAAACTAGGGCCACACCGCAACTTGTTGCCGCCCGGTCTCGCTGGTCGAGCCGATCGCCTGTTCCGTGGCCGGCACAGTGCGGTGCCTTTTCATTCTCTGTGTGGGTGGGGGAGCGCAATATGGTCGAGTCCGAGCTCAACGGAACGGGGAATCGGGTCGGTTCGGCTCCGGCGGATTCGGCCGATGGCATAGCTGTGATCGGCCTGGCGTGCCGACTGCCGGGGGCCGCCGACCCAGCCGCCTTCTGGCGGCTGCTCAGCGAGAGCGCGGACGCGATCACCGACGTCCCCCTGGACCGGTGGGACGGGGCCGAGGTGGGTGACGCCGATCTGTCCGCACCCGGCAGGACCGACATCCGGCGGGGCGGATTCCTCGACCGCATCGGCCACTTCGACGCCGGGTTCTTCGGAGTGTCCCCCAAAGAGGCCGCCGCCATGGACCCGCAGCAGCGGCTCGTGCTGGAGCTGGCCTGGGAAGCGCTGGAGGACGCGCATGTCCGTGCCGGGACGCTGCGCTCCACCCGGACCGGGGTGTTCGTCGGCGCCATCTGGGACGACTACGCGACCCTGCACCACCGTTCCGGGCTCACCGCCATCTCCCCGCACACCGTCACCGGCCTGCACCGCAGCATCATCGCCAACCGTGTCTCGTACTTCCTCGGGCTCAACGGCCCCAGTCTGACCGTGGACTCCGGCCAGTCCTCCTCCCTGGTCTCGGTCCACCTCGCCTGCGAGAGCCTGCGCAAGGGTGAATCGACGATCGCCCTCGCGGGCGGCGTGAACCTCAACATCGTCCCCGAGAGCACCCTGGGCGCCGCCAAGTTCGGCGGCCTGTCACCCGACGGCCGCTGCTTCACCTTCGACGCCCGTGCGAACGGCTACGTCCGTGGTGAGGGGGGCGGCATCGTCGTACTCAAACCTCTCGCCCGGGCCTTCGCGGACGGCGACCCCGTCTACTGCGTGATCCGCGGCAGCGCGGTCAACAACGACGGTGGTGGCGACGGGCTGACCGTGCCGCTGCAGGCGGGGCAGGAACAGGTGCTGCGTCTCGCCTACGAGCGAGCCGGGATCGACCCTGCCCAGGTCGGCTACGTCGAGTTGCACGGCACCGGAACCAAGGTCGGCGACCCCGTCGAGGCGGCCGCGCTCGGCGCGGTGCTCGGTGCGGGACGCGAACCCGGCCGCCCGCTGCGGGTCGGCTCGGCCAAGACCAACGTCGGCCACCTGGAGGGCGCCGCCGGCATCACCGGCCTGCTGAAGGCCGCCCTGTCGCTCACCCACCGCGAACTGCCCGCCAGCCTCAACTTCGAGACGCCGAACCCGGCGATTCCCCTGAACCGGTTGAACTTGCGGGTGCAGACCGAGCACACGTCGTGGGAGGGCCAGGAGGACCGCCCGCTGCTCGCCGGGGTCAGCTCGTTCGGCATGGGCGGCACCAACTGCCACATCGTGCTGGCGGAACACCGGGCGAGCGCGCCGACTGCGGGGACTGCGGGGACTACGGCGACCGCGGGGACTGCGGGGACTACGGCGACCGCGGAGGGCGCGGCTGCGGAGGCGGGTACGAGCGCGGCGCCGACCGTCTGGCCGCTGTCCGCCAAGACCGCGTCCGGACTGCGTGCCCAGGCCGCCGCCCTGCTCGCACACGCCGAGGCGCACCCCGGACTCGCCCCGTCCGACGTCGGCTGGTCGCTGGCCAACGGTCGCACCGCTTTCGAACACCGGGCCGTCGTCGTGGGCGACGACCGCGACGACGCCCTGCGCGCCCTGCGCGAGCTGTCCACCGGCGGCATCGACGCCGCACTGACCACGGGCCGCACCGGCCCCCGCGGCGAGCTCGCCTTCCTCTTCTCGGGCCAGGGCAGCCAGCGAGCCGGCATGGGCCGCGAACTGGCCGCTGCCTTCCCGGTGTTCGCCACCGCGCTGGACGAGGTGTGCGCACACCTCGACCCCTCGCTGCCGCGGCCGCTGCGTGAGGTCATGTTCGCGCTCGAAGGCACCGAGGAAGCGGCCGAACTCGACCGGACCCTCTACACGCAGACCTCGCTGTTCGCCTTCGAGGTCGCCCTGTTCCGGCTGCTGGAGAGCTGGGGCATCACCCCCGACGTGCTGATGGGCCACTCCATCGGCGAGCTCGCCGCAGCGCACGTGGCCGGCGTCCTCTCGCTCGCCGACGCCTGCGCCCTCGTGGCCGCGCGCGGCCGTCTGATGCAGGCGCTGCCCGCCGGCGGCGCCATGATCGCCGTCGAGGCCGCGGAGGACGAGGTCCGCGCCCGCATCGGCGGCCGCACGGACCGCGTGAGCATCGCCGCCCTGAACGGCCCGGACTCCGTCGTCGTCTCCGGCGACGAGGAACTCGCCACCGAGATCGCCGACTCCTTCGCCGCCCTGGGCCGCAGGACCAGCCGACTGCGGGTCAGCCACGCCTTCCACTCCCCGCACATGGAACCCATGCTGGCGGAGTTCCGCGACGTGGCCGAGGGGCTGACCTTCCACGCCCCGCGCATCCCGATCGTCTCCAACGTCACGGGCCGGCTGTCCGAGGAGCCCTCGGGGTACGAAGGCTGCACGGCCGCGTACTGGGTCCGCCACGTGCGCGACGCGGTCCGCTTCGCCGACGGCGTCGCCCGCCTCGACGAGCAGGGCGTCCGCACCTACCTGGAGCTCGGCCCCGGCGGCGTGCTCACCTCCATGGCCCGCGCAGGCGCGGACAGCGAGTCCCTGCTCGTCCCCGCCCTGCGCACCCGTCGCCCCGAGGCGCAGGCGCTGCTGGCCGCGATCGCCTCGCTGCACGTCCACGGCATGGAGCCGGACTGGAATGCCCTGTTCGGCGGCGGGCGAGGCGAACGCCGCAAGGTCGCGCTCCCCACCTACGCGTTCGAACGACAGCGGTACTGGCTGGACGGCGACACCACGTCGTCCGTCGCCACCACCGACCGGCCTCCCGTGACTCCGCAGCAGCCGGACGCCGCCGTCGTCGCCGAGACCGACAGCGCGCCTGTGGGAGGCCTGGGCCGACGGCTGGCCGGATTGCCCGAGTCGGAACGCGACGAAGCCGCGCTCGATCTGGTCCGCGCGCACATCGCCGCCGTCCTGGGCCACGCGGAAGCCCGCCAGGTCGAGACCGGCTGGACGTTCAAGGACCTCGGCTTCGACTCGCTCAGCTCGGTGGAACTGCGCGACCAACTGGGCGAGGCCACCGGCCTGCGCCTGCCCAGCGGGCTGCTGTTCGACCACCCGACCCCTGCCGCGCTCGCTCGCCACCTCGCCGCCCGGTCCCTGGGCGGCGAGGACACGGCGGCCCCCGCGTCCGCGACGTTCGCCGACCCCGACGAGCCCATCGCCATCGTGGCCATGAGCTGCCGTCTGCCCGGCGGGGTGAGCTCCCCCGAGGACCTGTGGCGGCTGGTCGACTCAGGTGGCGACGCCATCTCCGGATTCCCGGCGGACCGCGGCTGGGACGTCGAGGCGCTCTACGACCCGGAGCCCGGCACGCTCGGCAAGTCCTCGACACGGCACGGCGGCTTCCTGCACGACGCGGCCGGGTTCGACGCCGCCTTCTTCGGCATCAGCCCGCGCGAGGCCGCCGCGATCGACCCACAGCAGCGACTTGTCCTGGAGACCGCGTGGGAGGCCTTCGAACGGGCCGGCCTCGACCCGGCCACGTTGCGCGGGAGCCGGACGGGCGTGTTCATCGGCGCGACGGCACAGGACTACGGCCCCCGGCTGCACGAGCCGGTGGGCGGCATCGAGGGTTACCTGCTCACCGGCACGACGACCAGCGTCGCCTCGGGCCGCGTGGCCTACTCGTTCGGCCTCGAAGGCCCGGCGATCACCGTGGACACGGCCTGCTCGTCCTCGCTGGTGGCGCTGCATCTGGCCGTCCAGTCGCTGCGTAACGGCGAGTGCGCGATGGCCCTGGCCGGCGGCGTCACCGTGATGTCCACGCCCGGCATGTTCGTGGAGTTCAGCCGTCAGCGCGGGCTGTCGGCGGACGGCCGGTGCAAGGCGTTCGCGGCCGGTGCCGACGGCACGGGCTGGGCCGAGGGTGCGGGGATGTTGCTGGTGGAGCGGCTGTCCGACGCCCGGCGCAACGGCCACCGGGTGCTGGCCGTCGTACGGGGCAGCGCGGTCAACCAGGACGGCGCGTCGAACGGACTCACGGCACCCAGCGGCCCCTCCCAGCAGCGCGTCATCCGCCAGGCCCTGGCGGCCGCCGGACTCGCGCCCATGGACGTCGACGCGGTGGAGGCGCACGGTACGGGGACGCGGCTCGGCGACCCGATCGAGGCGGAGGCTCTTATCGCCGCCTACGGCCAGGGACGGGACGGCGACCGGCCGTTGTGGCTGGGCTCGTTGAAGTCGAACATCGGCCACACGCAGGCCGCGGCGGGCGTGGCGGGTGTGATCAAGATGGTGATGGCGATGCGGCACGGTGTGCTGCCGCAGACGCTGCACGTGGACGAGCCGACGCCGCACGTGGACTGGTCGGCGAGCGGCGTACGACTGCTGACCGAAGCGGTTCGGTGGCCCGCGGGCGACCTGCCGCGCCGGGCGGCGGTGTCCTCCTTCGGAATCAGCGGCACCAACGCGCACGTCATCGTCGAGCAGGCCGCGACGAGCGAAGAGTCCGGCTGCGGAACGCCCGTCGCGGGCCCGGTTCCATGGGTGCTGTCGGCGAAGAGCGATGCGGCGCTGCGGGAGCAGGCGGGCCGACTGCTGTCCTTCCTGGACGCCGAGGACGCCGAGGACGTCGGGGGTGCTGGGGGTGTCGGGGTTCGGCCGGGGGATGTGGGGTTCTCGCTGGCGGCGTCGCGTGCGGTGCTGGAGCGTCGTGCGGTGGTGGTGGGGGAGGGGCTCGGAGAGT
>NZ_JBEOWS010000077.1:0-30995 GCF_040296125.1 Streptomyces sp. NPDC002265
TGGGCTACTCGCCGCCGCGCCGTGACTTGATGCCGGTGAGGTCGAGGTCCATGGGGAAGGGCATGCCGACCTTCATCCGCTCACGGAAGATGCCCACACTGGTGTACGCGCCGGTGGTCGGCTCCAGCTCGAAGGCATGCACCGCGGCCCGGCCCTTCTCGTTCTCCACCCGCCAGTAGTGCGCGATGCCCGCACGCGCGTACTTCAGGGGCTTGGTCTCGCGGTCGCGGGAGACGGATTCGGCGGAGACGACCTCGATGGCCAGGGTGACCGCGTCCGCCGGGTAGCGCGTCTGCTCCGGATCGTCCACCACGTCCGCCCGTACGACGATCACGTCAGGTTCGGGGCGGTTCTGCCGGTCGATGTCGATGGTGAACTCCCGGACGACCTCGAATTCCGCGGGCGCCAGCGACTGGAGCTGCCATTCGAAGAAGCTCACAGCGCGTGAGTGGAAAAGGGTCTGCGGACTCACGAAGACCAGGCTCCCGTCGATCAGCTCCGTGTGCGGAGGAAGATTCGGGAGGCGGTCCAGGTCGTCGGCGGTCCAGCCGCCCTCGGGCGGGATCGGCCAGCTGGACGCGGACGCCTTCGGTGCGACGCTCATCAGTGCTCCAATGGGACGGAGTCTCGCCGGTGCTTTCAGACTATCGGCGGAAATCGGGCGGGTCTGCCGCGAACGTGTGAACGGTGATCGTGTCCTTGACGGTCACCGACGGTGCCGGTCTGTGGATAACTCCGAGGCTGTCGGTGCGGACCCCTATCGTGGAGGCAGTGGTCGAGGGACGACGTACGGGGGCACGGAGATGGGCGGGACAGGCGGGATCACAGAGATGCCAGACGTGACGGACAGCGAGGCACTGGCCACGCTGCACCGGGTATTCGGGTACGGGGCCTTCCGCGGCGAGCAGGAAGCGATCGTCGAGCACGTGGTGGCCGGCGGGGACGCCGTCGTGCTGATGCCGACCGGCGGTGGCAAGTCGCTGTGCTACCAGATCCCGTCCCTGGTCAGACCCGGCACGGGCATCGTCGTCTCCCCGCTCATCGCGCTGATGCAGGACCAGGTGGACGCCCTGCGGGCACTGGGTGTGCGCGCGGGCTTCATGAACTCCACGCAGGGCTTCGACGAGCGGCGGACGGTCGAGGCCGAGTTCCTCGCCGGTGAGCTCGACATGCTGTACCTGGCGCCGGAGCGGCTGCGCCTGGACTCCACCCTGGACCTGCTCTCCCGCGGCAAGATCGCGCTCTTCGCGATCGACGAGGCGCACTGTGTGTCCCAGTGGGGCCACGACTTCCGTCCCGACTATCTCGCCCTGTCCCTGCTCGGCGAGCGCTGGCCGGACGTCCCGCGGATCGCCCTCACGGCCACGGCCACCCGCGCGACCCACCAGGAGATCACCCAGCGGCTGGACATGCCGAGGGCCCGGCACTTCGAGGCGAGCTTCGACCGGCCGAACATCCAGTACCGGATCGTGCCCAAGGCCGATCCCAAGAAGCAGCTGCTGGGCTTCCTGCGCGAGGAGCACGCCGGCGACGCGGGCATCGTGTACTGCCTCTCGCGCAACTCGGTCGAGAAGACGGCGGAGTTCCTGACCCGCAACGGCGTCGAGGCGGTGCCCTACCACGCGGGCCTGGACGCGGGCACGCGTGCGGCGCACCAGTCGCGGTTCCTGCGGGAGGACGGGCTGGTCGTGGTGGCGACCATCGCCTTCGGCATGGGCATCGACAAGCCCGACGTCCGGTTCGTCGCCCACCTCGACCTGCCCAAGTCGGTCGAGGGCTACTACCAGGAGACCGGTCGCGCCGGGCGCGACGGCCTGCCCTCGACGGCCTGGATGGCGTACGGGCTCAACGACGTCGTCCAGCAGCGCAAGCTGATCCAGTCCGGCGAGGGCGACGAGGCGTTCCGCCGCCGGGCCGCCGCGCACCTGGACTCGATGCTGGCGCTGTGCGAGACCGCCCGTTGCCGCCGCGGACAGCTCCTCGCCTACTTCGGGCAGGAACCGGACCCGGCGGGCTGCGGCAACTGCGACACCTGCCTCACCCCGCCCGAGACCTGGGACGGCACGGTCGCGGCCCAGAAGCTGCTGTCTACGGTGGTGCGGTTGCAGCGCGAGCGCGGGCAGAAGTTCGGCGCGGTACAGATCGTCGACATCCTGCTGGGCCGGCGTACCGCCAAGGTGATCCAGTTCGACCACGACCAGCTGTCCGTGTTCGGCATCGGCGAGGATCTGGCCGAGGGCGAGTGGCGTGGAGTCGTGCGGCAGCTGCTGGCGCAGGGGCTGCTCGCGGTCGAGGGGGACTACGGCACGCTGGTGCTGACCGAGGACAGCGGTGCGGTGCTGCGGCGCGAGCGTGAGGTGGCGCTGCGCAAGGAACCGAAGAAGCCCGCGGCCGCGCGGACCGGCTCCTCCGGCCGGGGGGAACGCAAGCCCAAGGCCGCCGCGGCCGAGCTGCCCGAGGAACTGCTGCCCGCCTTCGAGGCACTGCGCGCCTGGCGTGCGGAGCAGGCCCGTGAGCAGGGAGTTCCGGCGTACGTCATCTTCCACGACGCCACGCTCCGGGAGATCGTCACCGTGTGGCCCACCTCCGTGGCACAGCTCGGCGGGGTCGGCGGGGTCGGCGAGAAGAAGCTGGCGACGTACGGGGAGGGTGTGATCGCGGTCCTGGCCGCCCAGGACGGGGCGCCGAAGACGGAGCCGGCCCCGGCGGGCGACGCCGACCGGTCCGACGCGGGTCCGGACGCCGACCACTGGCCCGAGATGGACGCCGAGCCGGAGCCCGACGACTGGATGTAGCCCGAGCGGTTCGAGCGGCTCAAGCGGTCCGAGGGGGGCGGGTGCACCGGGCGCGGTCGGTTCGGTGCTATCGGCTCCGTGCCGCCGCCCCGTGCCGTCAGCTCAGTGCCGTCAGCGCCGGTGCGAAGGTGATCAGCAGCGGGAGGAGCGGGACCAGCGCGGCCACCGTCGTCGTCAGGGCCCGGTCCCTGCGGCCCAGGCGCGGCGGCGGCGCCAGGAGGCGGTCGACCCGCTCGCCCAGGAGACGGTGACTGGAGGCGCAGGAGAGCACTCCGCGGTGCTGGTTGAGTTCGATGAGGGCCAGTGCGGTGGTCAGATGGCCGCAGCGGCGGGAGGCGGTGTCGTCGGCGGCGAGCTCCACCAGCCGGTGGGTCTGTTCGCAGAAGTGGGTGAACAGGGGGACCCGCGGGAAGCCGGTGGCCAGGGCCGTGGACAGATGCAGCAGCCAGTCGTGGTGGGCGCGGGCGTGGTCGCGCTCATGGGTGAGGACGGCGTCGAGCTGGTGCGCGGTGAGCCGGTGCAGGGCTCCCGTGGTGACGACCAGCTGGGGCGGGTGACCGGGCAGCCACCAGGCGTCGGGGTACTCGTCCTCCAGCACCAGCAGCGGCCCCCGGGCGCCGGGCAGGCCGGGGGGCAGATCGGGGGCGCGTTCGCGCAGATGGGCGCGGGCCAGGCCGCGGCGGCGCCGGGCCTCGACCAGTTCGCGGAGCAGCATCGCCGTGGTCCAGGCGGCCCCGCAGGCCAGCAGCAGGGTGAGGGCGGTCGCCCACGGCGAGGCGCCGGACAGGTCGTACGCCTCGGTGACGGACGGCGGGGCGGGGGCGAAGACCTGGACGCGGACGGTGTGGAAGACAGCGGCGGCGCTCAGCACCAGAGCCGTCAGACAGCACAGCAGCACGGTGGCGACCAGGCACTGCCACACCCACAGCGCGACCACGGGTTCGCGCTCCGGCCAGACCGCGCGGGTCAGCGCGCGGGGGATCGGTACGGCGGCGGCCAGGGCGACGGCGCTCAACAGGAGCAGGCAGACGGTCATGCCACGGGCTCCGGATCCTGATCGGAGGGGGGTGGATGTCGGGGGCGGTCCGGCACGCGCGTCGTCCGGCGCGTCGTGCGTCCACCGCCAGTATGGGGCGCCGGGCGCCGGAAGAGGGGTCCTTCGACCGCGGAGACCGGGGCCGGTCGTAGCTTCCCCGGCCCCGGTCTCCCCCGGCTTGGGCGTCCCGTGCCGTCACCGGTACGGACAGTGCGCATCCGTGCCGGTCAGTCGCGCGGCACCACGCGGCCGGTGACCTCGCCGAGGCCCACCCGCAGCCCGTTCGGACCCGGCGCCCACGCGGTCATGGTCACCACGTCGCCGTCCTCCAGGAACGCCCGCTTGCCGTCGGGGAGTTCGAGGGGGTCGCGGCCGTTCCAGGTCAGCTCCAGGAGGGAGCCGCGCTGGCGTTCGGCGGGACCGCTGACCGTGCCCGACCCGTACAGGTCGCCCGTGCGCAGCGAGGCGCCGTTCACGGTCATGTGGGCGAGCTGCTGGGCGGCGGTCCAGTACATGCCGGAGAACGGCGGCTCGGACACGACATGGCCGTTGATCGCGACGGAGATGCGCAGGTCGTAGCCGCCGGGCTCCTCGCCCGCGTCGTCCAGGTAGGGCAGCAGGGCGTGCGTGCGGGCCGGCGGTGCCACCCGCGCGTCGTCCAGCGCGTCCAGCGGTGTGATCCACGCCGACACCGAGGTGGCGAAGGACTTGCCGAGGAAGGGGCCGAGCGGGACGTACTCCCAGGCCTGGATGTCGCGTGCGGACCAGTCGTTCAGCAGGCACAGGCCGAAGACGTGCTCCTGGAAGTCGCCGAGCGCCACCGGGCGGCCCGGCTCCGAGGGCGTCCCCACCACGAAGCCGACCTCGGCCTCGATGTCCAGCCGGACCGACGGGCCGAAGACCGGGGCCTCGTCGGTGGGCGCCTTGCGCTGGCCCGACGGCCGCACGACGTCCGTCCCCGAGACCACGACCGTGCCGGACCGCCCGTGGTAACCGATGGGCAGGTGCTTCCAGTTCGGGGTCAGGGAGTCCGCCGCGTCCGGGCGGAAGATCTGCCCGACGTTGCGGGCGTGGTTCTCCGAGGCGTAGAAGTCCACGTAGTCGGCGACCTCGAAGGGCAGATGCAGGGTCACCGACGACAGGGGGTGGAGGAACGGCTCGACGACCTGCCGGTGGGCCGGCACGGTCACCCACCCGGTCAGCGCGCGCCGTACGTCGGACCACACGGTGCGGCCGGCCGCCAGCAGCGGGTTGAGGGTGGGCCGGGCGAGCACGGAGGCGTACGGCGAGCCGAGCGCCCGGGCCGCGGCCCCCGCGTCGAGTACGTGATCGCCGAGCCGGACACCGACCCTGCGCTCGGCGGAGTCCGAACCCGCGGGGGAGAAGACGCCGTACGGCAGGTTGTGCGGCCCGAAGGGATCGCCCTCGGGGACGTCGAAGGGGGGCATGGGTGCTGCCTCACTCTCGGATGCGTGCGGTGCTTTCCGTCTGTTCTTGCCACACGATGCGTTTCATGTGGCCGCGCCACACGTTACGGCCGAGTTGCCTGTCTTGGGCAGTGTCTAAAGAGTTTGCAATGCCCCTTTTGGGGTTGTCGGAGCGGTCAATTCCGGCTTAGCGCTTTTTTCGTGACACGGACGGGCTGGGTCCGGTCCGTGGAGGGGGACACGTGGGGGAACCCGTGGCCGGGAGCGACGGCAGCGTGCCTTTACAGGCCGACGGCGGAGTGCCGGGTCTGATCGTCAAGTTCGGCGACTATCCGCTGCACCACGGCGGGGTCGGAGCGATCCGCAGTCTGGTCCGCCTGGGCGTCCCGATGTACGCGACAACTGAGGACCGTTACACACCCGCGGCGGCCTCCCGCTATCTGGAGCGGGCGTTCGTCTGGCCGACCACCGGCACCGAGGAGCCGGAGCACCTGGTGGAGGGGCTGCTGCGGATCGGCCGCCGGATCGGCCGTCCCGCCGTGCTCGTCCCCACCGACGAGGAGGCCGCCGTCCTGATCGCCGAGCACCAGTTAGGCGCTCGGCGGCAGCTTCCTCTTCCCGCGGGTCGAGCCGGAGCTGCCGCGCCGGCTGGCCAGCAAGCAGGGCCTGCACGAACTGTGTGTGGAACACGGCATCCCGAGCCCGTCGGCGGCCTTCCCGCAGACCTACGACGACATCGTCGCCTTCGCCGAGAAGGCCCGCTTCCCGGTGGTGGCCAAGAACCGTGAGGCGTTCGTGCGCCGGGAACGGCCTGCGGTGAACGGGACGACGAGGATCGCCACCCGCGAGGGCCTGCTGGCGCTCGCCCGCGACTGGGCCGGCCGTCCCGGCGACCCGGGGGTGATTCTCCAGGAATACCTGCCGAGGGAGCAGGCCGAGGACTGGATCGTGCACGCCTACTTCGACCGGGACTCGACCCCGCTGGCGATGTTCACCGGAGTGAAGGTCCGCTCCTGGCCGCCGCACGCGGGGATGACGGCGAATGCGTACGTAGTCGACAATCCGGAACTCGCGGACCTCGCCGCACGTTTCGTCAAACAGATCGGCTTCACCGGAATCGTCGACCGCGACCTGCGCTTCGACCGGCGCGACGGACAGTACAAACTCCTCGACTTCAACCCGCGCATGGGCGCCCATTTCCGGCTCTTCGAGAGCGGATCGGGGGTGGACGTCGTGCGCGCCATGCATCTGGATCTGACCGGGCGTGCCGTTACGGAGGGGGAACAGCGGGCCGGCCACCGGTATCTCGTGGAGAACATCGACCTGCCCGCCCTGCTCGCCTACCGCCGAAGCGGCTATACGGCGCCGCACGCACCGGCGCGGGCGAGCGGCACGGAGCTGGCCTGGCTGGCGGGTGACGACCTGCGGCCGTTCTTCACGATGCTCGCGCGCTTCGTGCGGCCGGGCGCGAAGCACCTGTATCAGCTGTGGCGCACCAACCGCCGCGGCGGCAGCACCACCACGAAGTGACGAAGTGACGTCCTGGGGAGGGACTTCGTGAGTCGACCCGTAGCAGTCATCGGTGCCGGACCCTTCGGCCTGTCGACCGCCGCCCATCTGCGGGCGCGCGGTGTCCCCGTCCGCGTCTTCGGCGATCCCATGGTCAGCTGGCGCGACCACATGCCCGCGGGCATGCTGCTGAATCGACGCCCGTGGCCTCCAGCATCGACGCGCCGCAGACCGGCCACACGCTCGCCGACTACTGCGACGCGGCCGGCATACGCCGGCTCGTGACGGACGAGGACATCATCCCCGCCGAGACCTTCATCGGCTACGGCGAGTGGTTCCAGCAGCGGCTGGTGCCGCGGCTGGAGCGGGTGCGGGTGGTCTCCGTCGAGCGCAGGGCCGGGGAACCCCGCGGCTCGGGCTTCGAACTGAAGCTGGACTCCGGTGAGTTGTTCACCGCCCGCGCGGTCGTCGTGGCCACGGGCCTGGCCGGGCTGTCCCATCTGCCCCCCGAGCTGACCGTCGCCGGGGCGGACGGACCCTCGCCCGCCGGTCCGGTCTCCCACAGCTCCCAGCACCACGACCTCGGCCGCTTCTCCGGCAGGGAACTCATCGTGGTCGGCGCGGGCCAGTCCGCGCTGGAGACGGCGGCGCTCGCGGCGGAGGCGGGCGCGCAGGTGCACGTGGTCGCGCGCGGCCGTGGCCGGGTGGCCTTCGGCGCACCCCCGTGGAAGCAGCCCAGGCTGTGCCCCGAGTCCCCCTTCGGCCGCGCCTGGTCGCTGTGGGCGCTCAGCTACTACCCGCACCCCTACCGATACCTGCCGGACCGGACCCGCCACTACCTGGTCCGTCGTGTGCTCGGTCCGCTCGGCGCCTGGTGGCTGCGCGACCGCTTCGAGGGAAAGGTACAGGTCAGCGAGGTCGAACGGATCGTCGAGGCGGGCGCGGCGGACGACCGGGCGACGCTGACCGTCGCCCCGCACTCGGGCGGCACCCACCGGCTGTCCGCCGACCACGTCATAGCGGCGACCGGCTACCGGGTGGACATGGCGGCGATGGACTTCCTGGGCCACCGGCTGCGTGCCGAACTCGTGGTCAGCCGAGGCACTCCCAGGCTCGGTGCGGGATATGTGTCGTCCGTGCCCGGTCTGTACCTCACCGGACTGCCGGCGGCGGCTTCGTACGGCCCGGTCATGCGGTTCGTGTGCGGCACGGAGTTCGCCTCTCCGCGGCTGGCGAAGCACCTGACGGCGGCCCACGGCTGAGCCGGGGACGAAAAGGTCAACGGGGGCCGTCCCGGGAGCCGTCGGAGACCGCGGGGCTGCCCGCCGGCGCCATCAAGGAGCCCGCAGGCGCCACTTGGGGCCGAAACGAGGGTGAGTCGCGAGGGCGCGGGGTCCGTATTCTCTGATCATGGCCGCTCCCCTCGCATTCTCACTCGTCGCCACCGATCTGGACGGCTCGTTGCTGCGCGGCGACGACACGCTCTCCGACCGGACCCTGGACGCACTCGCGCGGGTGACCCGGGCCGGTGCCCGGCACCTCGTGGTGACGGGCCGCCCGGCGCCGAGGGTGCGGCCGCTGTTCGACGTCATCGGCTGCGCCGGGCTCGCGGTGTGCGGGCAGGGCGCGCAGTTGTACGACGTCGGCGCGGACCGGCTGCTGTGGTCGGTCACCCTCGACCGGGAGCTGGCCGCGACCGCCCTCGGCAAGATCGAGGCCGAGGTGGGACAGGTGTACGCGGCCGTCGACCAGGACGGGGTCGACGGCCTCACGCTCATCGAGCCGGGCTATCTGATGCCGCACCCGACCCTGCCCGCGGTGCGGGTCGGACGGCGCGACGATCTGTGGTGCGAGTCCATCAGCAAGGTACTGCTGCGCCATCCCGCCCTGTCCGACGACGAGTTGGCGGCGACGGCCCGCTCGGTGGTCGGCTCGCTGGCGACGGTCACCATGTCGGGGCCGGGGACCGTGGAACTCCAGCCGTGCGGCATCACCAAGGCGACCGGCCTGGCGCTGGCCGCCGAGCACCTCGGGCTGCGCGCCGAACACGCCCTGGCCTTCGGGGACATGCCCAACGACATCCCCATGTTCGACTGGGCCGCCCACGGCGTGGCGATGGCCAACGCCCATCCCGAACTCAAGTCCGTGGCCGACGAGATCACCCTGTCGAACGAGGACGACGGCATCGCCGTCGTCCTCGAAAGACTCTTTCCCGCAGAGAGGTGACCGTCCCGGGCGGGGCCGGTCAGTAGGCGCTGAACACGCGGTCGATCGAGCCGTACCGCGCGGCGGCGTAGTTGCAGGCGGCCGTGATGTTCGCGACCGGGTCGTATATGTCGAACGACGTGCCGCCCACGTGGTAGCGGGCGAAGGTCGGGTCGATGACCTGGAGCAGGCCCTTGGACGGGATGCCCTTGGCCGCGTTGGAGTCCCAGAGGTTGATGGCGCGCGGGTTTCCGGAGGACTCGCGCATCACGTTGCGGTGGATCCCGTTGTAGGTGCCCGGGATGTGGTGCTGGGCCATGACCGCCAGCGACTGCCGGATCCAGCCGTCGAGGTTGTTGGTGTACTTGGGGGTCGCGGTCACGGGCGTGGTGGTGGCCGCGGAGGCGCAGGTGGCGCCGAGGAGCGGCAGGGCGAGCACGGCGGCGCCGGTACCGGCGACGGCGAGGGTGCGGACGAAACGGGCGCGACGGTTCTTACCGGCAGCGTGCATGACGTGATTCCTCTCGGGTGCCTACGAGGTGAGCTGTCGGGTTCGGGCCGGGAGGTGCCCGTCCGCGCTGCTCTGTGGCGATGCGGCTCAACCCCTAGCCGTTGCGGGTGCGATGTCCGGTCCGGCGGCTTACCTGGGTCCCCCGCTCCTGCCGTGCGGGTGTGTTCGGTGGTGGTGAAGGGCGGCGGCAGGATTAGGTGTTCGCCCGACTTGCCGGGAACGTATGCGAAAGCACATGTCCGGAACAAGTGTCTGATTCACACCTCGCCCTATTTGACCTTGGTCTGAGGCATTTGGGACACTTGATCCTTTGCGGTTGCCAAGGCTCAACTCGCTTGCCGTGGAAGGGTGGCGAGGATAGATGGCCGATGCATCCATTTTTGGCCCGAGTGACCCAATTCACTGCTTACGGAATCGGTCCCATTTGCCGCCAAGTGGAATTCTGTAATTAATAGCGATGAATCGGACATAAAGGTACATAAGGCATGTTTCTGTCGTGTCTGACGGTCCGTCGCCGCGCCTGCCGCGCCTGCCGCGCCTGCCGTGCCCGCCGTACGTGTCGGGGGGAGGGCGGCCGGATCCGGACGGCCCGGTCGCCTCTCGCGGCGGGCCCGGCAGGGGGGTGGGGTGTCGCGGGGCGTGTCGCGCGCGGCGGGGGCGTGAACCCGGTCGGGTGCTTTCGCCCGGCCGGGCCGGGGCGGCGGGAGGCGGCGGTACGTGCGGCCCTGGGGCGCGGATCGCCGCTCTCCGGCGGGCCGACAGGCATCGCCGTATCAGCAGAAAACAGCCGAAGCTCGTCCTTGTCGTCCGATCGGAAACATCCCGGGCATGATCCGGTACCGCCTGGCCGGTAACCGTGGGGGCTATCGGTGATCGAAACGTGACCGGATACGCTGACTTGAGGTGGTGGCAGCGACCTATCGACAAACCGCGCAAGCGCCAGTGGACACCAGCAGACAGGAGACCCCTCGTGACCGTCGTCGGGCCGTTCGGGCTGAGCGTGCGGGACCAGGCTCTGGAAGCCGATGTCCAGGCCGGATTGGCGGCTGTCGAGGAAGGCTTGCTCGAGGCCACCAAGAGCGAGGTCCCCTTCATCACAGAGGCCGCCCAGCATCTGGTGCGGGCGGGCGGGAAGCGTTTCCGGCCACTGCTCGTGATGCTCGCGGCGCAGTTCGGGGACCGGTACGCACCCGGGATCGTGCCGTCGGCGGTGGTGGTGGAACTGACCCACCTCGCCACGCTGTACCACGACGACGTCATGGACGAGGCCGAGGTGCGGCGCGGGGTGGACAGCGCGAACACCCGCTGGGGCAACGCCGTCGCGGTCCTCACCGGTGACTTCCTGTTCGCGCGGGCGTCCCACATCCTGGCCGACCTAGGGCCCGAGGCGGTGCGGGTGCAGGCCGAGGCGTTCGAGCGGCTGGTGACCGGCCAGATCCTGGAGACGGCGGGACCGCAGGACGGGCGCGACCCGGTCGAGCACTACCTGGACGTCCTGGGCGGCAAGACCGGATCGCTGGTGGCGGTGTCGTGCCGGTTCGGGGCGATGATGTCCGGCGCGGACGAGACGGTCGTGGACGTGCTGACGCAGTACGGGGAGCGGCTGGGAGTCGCCTTCCAGCTGGCCGACGACGTGCTGGACATCGCGTCGGAGTCCCGCGAGTCGGGCAAGACGCCCGGGACGGACCTGCGCGAGGGCATCCCCACGCTGCCGGTGCTGCGACTGCGGGAGCGGGCGGCACGGCTGGGGCTGGCGGAGGACATCGCGCTGTGCGAGCTGCTGGACTCCGACCTGACCGACGACGCGAAGCTGGCGCAGGCGCTGGCGGCACTGCGCGAGCACCCCGCGCTGGAGCAGGCACGCAAGGACACCGTGCGGTACGCGCAGGACGCGCGCGCCGCGCTGGCACCGCTGCGGGAGTGCGACGCGAAGCGGGCCCTGGTGGAGCTGTGCGACGCGGTGGTGCACCGGGCGGGCTAGGGCCTGCCGGACCGGGCCCTGCCGGGCAGGGCCCGGAGCTTTGTCCGGCTGCTCCTCCGTGGGAGCCGGACGGCGGTGTCGATCGGACGTGTGCGGTGCCGTGCGCGACCCCTACGGGTCGGGCGCGGCACCGCCTCTTTGTGTCATACCCCAGCAGTACGCGGAGTTGATCCCGCGGTCTGACGCTTCGACAGCACCGATTTGGTGAGATGGACACCACGGAAAACACCACTCCTCACCGATTCGGGTGAGAATGGCGGCTCAGGGTGGGACCACAAGTGCGAGGACGCGCCGAGACGGACAGCCGCCGCCGACCACGGAGGTAGGGCACACATGGCACCGTACGAATCCGACGACAGCACGACCGGTGCGACCGGTACGACCGGCGGGGAGGCCGACGACCTGCGCTCCGGGCGTCGTACGGCCGCTCGGTACGTCGTTCCGGTCGCGGTGGTGGGGGTGGCCGCGGCGACCATCGGGCTCGTCCCGGCGCTCGCCTCCTCCGGGGACCCCGACCTTCCGAAGATCACCGCGCAGCAACTCATCGACAGGATCGCCCAGTCGGACGTGGAGCAGCTGTCCGGCACGGTGAAGATCACCACGGACCTGGGGCTCCCCGATCTCGGCGGGCTGGAGAGCGGTCTCCTGTCGGGCGCCACGGGCTCCGCCGGCGACGGGTCGAGCGCGGACCCGTCCGCCAGGCTGACCGAACTCGCCTCCGGCACGCACACCCTGCGGGTCGCGACCGACGGTCCGGACCGGCAGAAGCTCTCGCTGCTGGAGAGCGCCGCCGAGTACAGCGTCATCCACGACGGCAAGGACGTCTGGGGCTACGACAGCAAGTCCAACGAGGTCTACCACTCGACCGCGGACGACGGCGCGGCCAAGGGCGACAGCCGCGAGGAGCCGGTCCCGGCCACCCCCAAGGGCCTCACCGAGGAGGCCCTGAAGTCGGTCGACGACACCACGTCCGTGACCGTCGACGGCACCATGCAGGTCGCCGGGCGGGACGCGTACAAGCTGCTCGTCAAGCCCAAGCAGTCCGGCAGCACGGTCGGCACGATCAGTGTGGCCGTGGACGCCAAGACCGGGCTGCCGCTGAAGTTCACGCTGACGCCGGCCGGTGGCGGCGCGGCGGTCGTGGACGCGGGCTTCACCCGGATCAGCTTCGCCAAGCCCGCCGCGTCGACCTTCGACTTCACCCCGCCCAAGGGGGCCAAGGTCACCGAGGACGGCGACCACGGGCAGGGCCTGGAGAGCGGGAAGTCCCGGGGCGACGGCGCGCGGGGCGACAAGGGCGCGCAGGGCCTCGAAGGCTTCCCGGGCCTCTCGGGTCTCGCGGGCTCCGAGGGCCCCGGCGACGCCAAGGTCATCGGCGAGGGCTGGACCTCCATCGCCACCTTCGACTCCGGCAGCAAGAGCGGTCTGCCCACCGGTTCCGCCGACGGCGCCGCCGGTCCGGCCGGCGACCTCGGCGGCTTCCTCGGCTCGCTCGGCGACAAGGTCACCGGCAAGTTCGGTTCGGGCACGGTCTTCTCCACCCGCCTGGTGAACGCCCTGATCACGGACGACGGCAAGGTGTACGTCGGCGCGGTCACCAAGGGCGCGCTGGTCAAGGCTGCCGACGCCGATCACTGAGGCGGCCGACTCCGATCGCTGAGGCGGTCGACGCCGGTCACCGAGACGGTCGGCTCCGGCCACTGAGGCGGCTGACGCCGGTCACCGAGGCGGGTACGACGAAACGAGGGAGCCGATGGACGAGCCGTCCGCCACGCAACCGCCCCCGCGGGACGCGGATGCCGACGCCGGTGCCGGTGCGCATGCCGGTGCCGGGGTCATCGACACCCGCGGCCTGACCAAGCGCTACCGCGGCGGACAGCTCGCCGTGGACGGTCTGGACCTGACCGTCCCGGCGGGCAGCGTCTTCGGCTTCCTCGGCCCGAACGGCTCCGGCAAGACCACCACCATCCGCATGCTGATGGGTCTGATCGCGCCCACCTCGGGCACGGCACGGGTGCTGGGGCAGCCCATGCCCCAAGCCGCGCGCGCCGTGCTTCCCCAGGTCGGGGCCCTCATCGAGGGCCCCGCCCTCTACGGCTTCCTCTCCGGCCGCGACAACCTGACGAGGTACGACGCCGCCGACCCGACGGCCGACCCGCGCACCCGGCGTGCCCGCGTCGCGCGGGCGCTGGACCGGGTGGGCCTGTCGGCCGCGGCGGGCAAGAAGGCGAGGGCGTACTCCCTCGGCATGAAACAGCGGCTCGGTCTGGCGGCGGCGCTCCTCCAGCCGCGCCGGCTGCTCGTCCTGGACGAGCCGACCAACGGTCTCGACCCGCAGGGCATGCGGGAGATCCGGGCCCTGGTGCGGGAACTGGCCTCCGACGGCACGACCGTCTTCCTCTCCTCGCACCTGCTCGACGAGATCGAGCAGGTGTGCACGCATGCCGCGGTGATGGCGCAGGGGAGGCTCGTCACCCAGGGAGCCGTCTCCGACCTGGCCGCGGGGGCGCGCGGCCGGCTGGTGGTGACCACGCCCGACCCCGGCGACGCGGCCCGGGTGCTGAAGGAGCAGGGCGTCGGCGACATCGTCGTGGCGGAGGACCGGGTGAGCGGCGAACCACCGGAGAGGGATCTCGCCGAGGTGAACGCGGCACTGGTGACCGCCGGTGTCCGGGTGCGTGGCTTCGGGGTCGAACGGGCCTCGCTGGAGGACGCGTTCGTGGCCCTGACGGGGGAGGGGTTCGATGTCGCGGGTTGAGGCGGCCGTCCCGGCCGGCGCGGTGGGCGTACCCCGGCGGCCCGGCCCGTTGTGGACCTTCGGACTGCTGGGCAGCGAACTGGCGACCACCTTCCGGCGCTGGCGCACGCTCGCCCTGCTGGGTGTGCTGGCGGCCGTGCCGGTCCTGGTCGGGATCGCGGTCAGGATCGAGACCGGCGACGGGTCCCCGGCCGGGCGCGGAGGCGGCGGCGGGCCGGCGTTCATCGCGCAGATCACCAACAACGGTCTGTTCCTGGTGTTCACGGCGCTGGCCGCGACGCTTCCGTTCTTCCTGCCGATGGCGGTCGGGGTGGTCGCGGGCGACGCGATCGCGGGCGAGGCGAGCGCCGGGACGCTCCGCTACCTCCTGGTGGCGCCCGCCGGCCGCACCCGCCTGCTGCTCACCAAGTACGCGACCACGATCGCCTTCTGCCTGGTGGCCACGCTCGTCGTCGCCACCTCGGCGATGGTGATCGGGGCCCTGCTCTTCCCGCTCGGTGATCTGACGACGATCTCCGGCACCCGGATCTCGTTCGCCGAGGGCCTGGGCCGGGCGGTGCTGATCGCCCTGGTCGTCGCCGCCTCACTGGTCGGCGTCGCGGCGCTCGGCCTGTTCGTGTCGACCCTGACCGGCAGCGGTATCGCGGCCATGGCGACGACCGTGGGCCTGCTGATCACCGTTCAGATCGTCGACCAGATCCCACAGCTGCACGCGATCCAGCCGTACCTGTTCTCGCACTACTGGCTGTCCTTCGCCGACCTGATGCGCGAACCGGTCTACTGGGACGACCTGGTGAAGAACCTCGGCCTCCAGGGGCTGTACGCGGCGGTGTTCGGCACCGCCGCGTGGGCCCGCTTCACGACGAAGGACATCAGTACCTAGCCCGTTGGGAGAGGGCGTGTCACGCGTCCTCGAACGGGAAGCGGGCGAGCGGCGCCTCGCGTGCGAAGAACGTCTTCGCGCGCGTCAGCGCCGCGGTGTCCTTCAGCACGTCGCCGCGGTCGCTGCCGTTGCCGAGCAGGACCCCGCCGAACCGCATCTTCAGGTACGCGGCCGCGTTGTTGAGCGTGCCGATCAGCGGGTCGGCGACGACCGGCTCGGCGTCCGCGAGCGCGGTGACCCCCCAGAGGGTGCGTCCGGCGAGGGTCGCCCGGAAGTCGATGCCGGGGGTGCGCAGCCAGCCCGACCAGTGGTCCAGGTAGCGCTTGGTGGGGCCGGACACCGAGTACCAGTACAGCGGCGACGCGATCACGATGTCCGTCGCGGCGAGTGTGGCGTCGAGCAGCGCCGCCGCGTTGGCCTCGGTCCCGCCGCCGGCCGGGGTGCCGTCGGCGCCGGGGCGGCCGCCCGGGTGCCGCCGGTCCTCGAAGTCCGCCAGCGGCCGTTCGAGGAGGCTGAACCACTCCTGCTCCACGTCCGCGGGCAGTTGCTCGGCGGCCCGGCGGGCCAGCAGTTCGGTGTTGCCCTCGGTGCGGCTGCTGCCCAGTACGAACAGGAAACGGCGGCCCATTGCTCCCCCAGGAGAGTCGGCTGACGACAGGTACATGCGGCGCCTGCAATGAATGCGTCTGCATTACATGCACGTGCAACTGTACTCCGTCAGCCGGATCAGTGCCCGGGTTTCCCGCGGCGGTTCCCCGCCCAGGTCGCCGACGCGCCAGGCAGGCACCCAGGGCACGCGGTGCACGTCGATGACCGACTCGATCCGTGCGACCCGCTGGGCGAGGGGCCGCGGCAGCCGGCCCGGCGCGTCCGCGACGAGCACTACGGAGTCCAGGTCGAGCCCCATGGGAGCCTCCCCGAGACGGAAGACCTCCAGGGTGCGCAGTACGGCGTCCAGCCCCGCCGCATGCGTCCGGGCGACCAGCAGCACCGACGGCGGATCGTCCGGGCCGGGCCAGTCGCGCCCGCAGTCCTGGCCGCCGTAGACCGCGGCGAGCGTGGAGGTGCCCGCGCCGCCGTGCGTGGCCACCCAGGAGAAGCGCCGGTGGATGCCGTGGACGTGTCCGGGCCCGTACCCCTCCTGCGGGTCCCGCGCGCCCCGCGATTCCTGCACGTCCTCAGGCGGGCTCACCGGACCCCGGATCCAGATCTCCGGCCCCTGCCGTGCGCCGCCGTTCGGCATCCCCGTGCTCCTCACTCGTCGGTCTCGGTCTCGGTCCCGGTCGCCCCCCGGTCCCGGGCGTCGTGGCTCCGCCCGTGACGCGTCCGGCACCGCGGGCGGGGTCCTGGGACGAGTCTGTGACGTCGTGGTGACGCATGCACCGTAAGTGGGCGGAGAGACTCGACAGTATGTGCACGACTGGATCCTGCCGCCGGGGGAGCGGTGGTCCGGCGTCGGGAAGGAGCACCATGGAAGCTGCGGAACCCACGGCACCGGCTCGCGCCGCCCGCCGACTCCCCGACGCATCCGAGTGAGGGAAGCGATGTCTCGACTCAGCCGCGAGAAGAAGCGCGAAGAGAAGCGCTCCGCGCGCTCCGCGGACCCCGCGTCGCCCGTGGTGGCGCCCCTGGACGTCCGGGTGCCGGCGTCCGGACCGGGCCTGGGCGGTGCGTCGATCGGCGGCGTACCGGTCCTCCCGGCGCCCGGCGAGGAGGTCCAGCACGCCGTGCTGAGCCATCTCCACCGCATCGCCCTCGCCACCGGACATCCGGTGGTCGCCATGGTCCAGGACGATCGCATCGGTTACGTCGTCCCCCTTCGAGTGGATCTGGACGGCGCCAGCCACTTCGCGGGGGAGCCCGCCCGCACCGCACCGCCGAAGGACGTCCCCGCGCCCGCCGCCGAGCCTCCGGCTGCCCCGGCCCCTGCCCCTGCCGCTCGGGTCGCCCCGGCTGTCCCGGCCGCCCCCGTCACCCCGGCCTGGCAGCCGGAGGACGCCGTGCCGGTCCGTCGGGAGCAGCCGACCCATCTCCTGCGCGCGCTGCCGGACCACGCACCGCAGGCGGACCAGCCGGACCCGGCGCAGTCGGGGCCCCGCTCGCACCCGCAGTCGCCGTCGCGGCTGGACGACCCGGCTCCGACCTTCCGTCTCCGCGTGGTGTCGGAGCCGCCGCCGGCGACGCCCTACGGCACGGCCGTGGCCCCGACGGGCGAGTTCGGCCCGCCGCCCGCCATGGACGGCCCCCCGGCCCCCGCACCCGCGCCGGGCCCCTCGCCCCTGCCCGGGCCGCTGACCCCCTTGCCGACTCCGGCCCCCGCGGCCCTGCCGCCCGCCGCCGAACCTCGCAGTCCCGCCTCCGCATCCGCTTTCGGGGCGCCCCTCGGCGGTGCGCCGGAACCGCACCTCGACCCCTACGCCGTTCCCGACCCCGACCCCAAACCGACCCCTGCCCGGGGCTTCGACGCGGTTGCCGAGGCCGTACTCGGGGACGAACCGCCGGCCGGATCCGCGGGCGCCGACGCCCCCGCCCTCCTCGCCGAGCCGATCGCACGGATCAGCGGTGCGGTGAAGGCGGGGCAGATCGATGTGGCGGCGGCGCTGGCGGAGCGGACAGTGGCCGAGGCGTCGGGAACGCTCGGGCCGGAACACCCCGAGGTGCTCCGACTGCTCGAACTCACGGCGTACATCGCCTACCTCGCGGGCGACCCGCTCCGTGCCTTCCACCTCTCCCTCGACCTGTCCCGGGTCCATCGCCGGGCCGGGGACGCGGAGGCCGCCTACGGCAATGTCCAGAGCGCGGCCGCGGCCTGGCGGGCGGTGCGTGAACCCGTGCAGGGCCTGCAGCTGGGGCAGGAGCTGCTCGGCCTGTGGACCGAGCTCACGTTCGAGGACGGGCCGGCCGCCGAGGACCTCGGTCCGCTGGAGTCCGCCCGTACCCGGATGAACCGCCTCGCCGAGCGGGCGGCCCGCAACCCGGACGCCCGATAGCCGGACGACCGGTAGACGGAGACCCGAAGGACGGACGACCGCCCGTGCGGCGGGAGGCGGGCCGGTGTCACTGCACGCAGAACTCGTTGCCCTCCGGGTCGGCCATGACCACCCAGGTGCCGCCGGGCTCGTCGACCTCGCGCAGCACGCTCGCCCCCAGCTTCAGCAGCCGCTGCACCTCCTCCGCCCGCCGGTCCCGGCCCGGGTGCAGATCGAGGTGCAGCCGGTTCTTGCCGGACTTCGTCTCCGGCACCCGCTGGAACAGCAGCCGCCGCCCGCGTCCGGTCCCGCTGTCCTCGTCGTACAGATCCTCCGGATGGCGTACGGCGATCAGGTCCCGGAAGGCGGGACGGCCGTGGAACTCCACGGTGGCCGCGCCCGGCAGGGCACCGGCCTCCAGCAGGCGCTCGACGAGGGCGCTGTTGTCCTCGACCGTGTAGTGGAGCGCGGCGGACCAGAAGTCGGCCTGGGTGTGCGGGTCGAGCGCGTCGATGACGAGTTTCCAGTGCAGCGGGGCGGGAGCGGTCGTCTGCGTCATGTTCAACACTTATAACGGCACCTGCGGCCGGGCGCCCGGCACCGTTGCGCAATGGCGCGCCCGCGACCGCTGCCGGTCAGGCGCCCACGGGCGTGGTGCCGGTCAGGCGTCCACGGGGGTGGTGCCGGTCAGGCGTCCACTGGGGTGGTGCCGGTCAGGCGTCCACTGGGGTGGTGCCGGTCAGGCGTCCACTGGGGTGGTGCCGGTCAGGCGTCCACTGGGGTGGTGCCGGACGCGGCGGTCCCACGCACGACGGTCCCCGTCCCGGCCTCGGCTCCGGCATCCGCTCCGGCTTCGGGTTCGGCGACGGCTGCGGTGACGGTTCCGGATCCGGCCACGACGACGCTCGCTCCGGCTGCCGCGCCGGTTGCCGTCCCCGTTCCGGTTCCCGCCTCCGTACCCGCCCCCGCCGGGATCCCGGCCCTGAGCCGCGCGGTGCGGCGCGCGGCGCGCAGCGCGTTCCAGGTGAGCAGGGCCAGGGCCAGCCAGACCAGCGCGAAGCCGGCCCAGCGCTCGGGCGGCATGGCCTCGCCGAAGTACAGGACGCCGAGCAGGAACTGGAAGACCGGGGCCATGTACTGGAGCAGGCCCAGCGTGGACAGGGGCACCCGGATCGCGGCCGCGCCGAAGCACACGAGGGGCAGCGCGGTGACGATGCCGGTCGAGGCGAGCAGGGCGGAGTGCCCCACGCCCTCGCTCGTGAAGGTGGACCCGCCCCGCGCCGACAGCCACAGCAGATAGCCGAGCGCGGGCAGGAACTGGATCGCGGTCTCGGCGGCCAGCGACTCGACACCGCCGAGGTTGACCTTCTTCTTGACCAGCCCGTAGGTGGCGAAGGAGAAGGCGAGCGTGAGGGAGATCCAGGGCGGGCTGCCGTAGCCGATGGTGAGGACCAGGACGGCGGCGGCGCCGATGCCGACGGCCGCCCACTGCACGGGCCGCAGCCGCTCCTTCAGCAGCAGCACGCCCATCGCGATGGTGACCAGCGGGTTGATGAAGTAGCCGAGCGAGGCCTCGACCACGTGCCCGCTGTTCACGGCCCAGATGTAGATGCCCCAGTTCACGGTGATGACCGCGGCGGCCAGGACGACCAGCGCCAGCCTGCGCGGCTGGCGCAGCAGCTCGCCGGCCCAGGCCCAGCGCCGCACGAAGACCAGTGCGACGGCGACGAAGACCAGGGACCAGGCCATCCGGTGGGCGAGTATCTCCACCGAGCCGGCGGGCTTCAGCAGGGGCCAGAAGAGGGGGACGAGCCCCCACATCCCGTAGGCCGCGAAGCCGTTCAGCAGACCCACCCGCTGCTCGCCCCTCGACTGTTCGGCCACGGGCCCCTCCTTCTCGCTCGTACACGCGGGCGCGTGTACGCAGAAGGTAGCGCCGACCGCCTCCGCCTGTCATGCCCGTATCGCCATACGGTCATGACGGGGGGCGGAGGTGCGGTCGGGGACGCGGTGTCGCGGTCAGTCCTTGAGCGCGGCGGCGACGGCCTCGGCCAGCGGGGTGGCCGGGCGGCCGGTCAGCCGGGAGAGGTCGCCGGAGGTGACGGCCAGCTCGCCCTTCTCGATGGACGCGTCCACCCCGGCCAGGATCGCGACGAACGGCCCCGGGAGCCCTGCCCCGGTCAGGATCTCGCCGTAGGCCTCGACGGAGACGGGGGTGTAGGTGATCTCCCTGCCGGTCTGCCGGCTCAGCTCCGCCGCGTAGTCGGCGAAGCCCCAGGTCTCGTCGCCGCCCAGCTCGTACGTCGCGTTCTCGTGCCCCTCGCCGGTCAGCACGGCCACGGCGGCAGCCGCGTAGTCGGCGCGCGACGCGGAGGTCAGCCGACCCTCGCCGGCCGCCTGGACGACGGCGGAGTGCTCCAGCACCGGGGCCAGGTTCTCGGTGTAGTTCTCGTGGTACCAGCCGTTGCGCAGCAAAACGTAGGGCAGGCCGGAGGCGAGCAGGACCTGCTCGGTGGCGCGGTGGTCGTCGGCGAGTGCCGCGGTCAGGCTACCGGGGGCGCTGGTGTAGGCGAGCAGGGCGACACCGGCCGCGGCGGCCGCGTCGATGACGACCTGGTGCTGCCGGACGCGGCCCTTGTCGAACTCGTTGCCGGAGATCAGCAGCACCTTGTCGCCGGCCGCGAAGAGGCCGTCGAAGGTCTCGGGCGCGTTGTAGTCGGCGACCGCCAGCCGTACGCCCCGGGCGGCCAGGTCGGCGCCCTTCGCCTCGTCGCGTACGACGGCGGTGATCTGCTCGGCCGGGACCTTCTCCAGCAGTTGCTCCACGACGTGGCGGCCGAGGTGTCCGGTGGCTCCGGTGACGACGATGCTCATGATCTGGATCTCCTTGTGGGGTGCGATGCCGTCAACCCTAGAAGGAGCGCTAACTCTGCGAAAGTACCCACTTTGAAGTAAGGTACCCACATGGCAGTAAGTGCAGTAGATGCAGTGAGCGCGGCAGGCGCGCCGGGCGGCCCTGTGACCGGCAAGTACACCGTCACCGAGGAGATGTGTCCCTACCGGCTGGTCCTGGAGCACGTCACCAGCCGCTGGGGTGTGCTCGTCCTGATCGAGCTGCTGGACCGCCCGTACCGCTTCAGCGAGCTGCGCCGGGCGATCGGCCGGGTCAGCGAGAAGATGCTGACGCAGACGCTGCAGACCCTGGAGCGGGACGGTCTGGTGCACCGGGACGCCAAGCCGGTCATCCCGCCGCGCGTCGACTACTCCCTGACCGATCTGGGGCGCGAGGCCGCGGAGCAGGTGCGCTCGCTGGCGATGTGGACCCATCGGCGGATGGACGACGTGGAGAAGGCGCGCCGCGCCTACGACGGGGCCCGGACCTGAAGCCCGGGCCGCACCCACGACGACGCCGGGCCGCGCCCACGACGACGGCCGCGCTCACGACGACGGCCGGGCCCGGACCTGACGGTCCGGGCCCGGTCGGGAATCCTCGACCCGGTCAGCCGACGACGGTCCAGGTGTCGCCGCCCGCCAGCAGCGCCGCCAGGTCCCCCTTGCCGTTCTGCTCGATCGCCGTGTCCAGCTGGTCGGCCATCTGCGTGTCGTAGACCGGCCGCTCCACCGAGCGCAGCACACCGATCGGGGTGTGGTGCAGCGTGTCCGGGTCGGCCAGCCTGGAGAGGGCGAAGGCGGTGGTCGGGGACGCGAGGTGGGCGTCGTGGACCAGGATGTCCGCCTCGTTCTCCGGGGTCACGGTGACCACCGTCAGATCACCGGTGCGCCGGTCGCGTACGACACCGCGCGAACCGTCCGCCCCGAAGCGGATCGGCTGCCCGTGTTCGAGGCGGATCAGCGCCTCCTGGGCCGACTGCCGGTCCTTCAGGGCCTCGAAGGCGCCGTCGTTGAAGATGTTGCAGTTCTGGTAGATCTCCACGAGCGCCGTGCCGGGGTGCGCGGCGGCCTGCCGCAGCACCTCCGTCAGATGCTTGCGGTCGGAGTCGATCGTGCGGGCCACGAACGACGCCTCCGCGCCCAGGGCCAGGGACACCGGGTTGAAGGGGGCGTCCAGGGAGCCCATCGGCGTCGACTTGGTGATCTTGCCGACCTCGGACGTCGGGCTGTACTGGCCCTTGGTCAGGCCGTAGATCCGGTTGTTGAAGAGCAGGATCTTGAGGTTGACGTTGCGGCGCAGGGCGTGGATCAGGTGGTTGCCGCCGATCGACAGCGCGTCACCGTCACCCGTGACCACCCACACGCTCAGGTCGCGCCTGCTGGAGGCGAGGCCCGTCGCGATCGCGGGCGCGCGGCCGTGGATGGAGTGCATGCCGTACGTGTTCATGTAGTACGGGAAGCGCGACGAGCAGCCGATGCCCGAGACGAAGACGATGTTCTCCCTGGCCAGACCGAGCTCGGGCATGAAGCCCTGCACGGCGGCCAGGATCGCGTAGTCACCGCAGCCGGGGCACCAGCGCACTTCCTGATCGGACTTGAAGTCCTTCATGGACTGCCTGGCCTCGGCCTTGGGGACGAGCGAAAGTGCCTCGATCGTGCCCGTGCCTTCCGTGGACGTCTCAGCCATCGATGGCCTCCTTGAGCGCCGTGGCGAGCTGCTCCGCCTTGAACGGCATGCCGTTGACCTGGTTGTACGAATGGGCGTCGACCAGGTACTTCGCCCGGACGAGCGTGGCGAGCTGCCCGAGGTTCATCTCGGGGATCACCACCTTCTCGTAGTGCCTGAGCACCGCGCCGAGGTTGCGCGGGAACGGGTTGAGATGACGCAGGTGCGCCTGGGCGACCGACTCGCCGGCCGCGCGCAGACGGCGGACCGCCGCCGTGATCGGGCCGTACGTCGATCCCCAGCCCAGCACCAGCGTGCTCGCGCCGTGCGGGTCGTCGACCTCGAGGTCGGGGACGTCGATGCCGTCGACCTTGGCCTGCCGGGTGCGGACCATGAAGTCGTGGTTGGCGGGGTCGTAGGAGATGTTGCCGCTGCCGTCCTGCTTCTCGATCCCGCCGATACGGTGCTCCAGGCCCGGCGTGCCCGGGATCGCCCAGGGGCGGGCGAGGGTCTGCGGGTCGCGCTTGTACGGCCAGAAGACCTCGGTGCCGTCGTCCAGGGTGTGGTTGGGGCCCTGGGCGAACTGCACCCGCAGGTCGGGCAGCTCGTCGAGCTCGGGGATGCGCCAGGGCTCGGAGCCGTTGGCGAGATAGCCGTCGGAGAGCAGGAAGACGGGCGTGCGGTAGGTCAGCGCCATCCCGGCCGCCTCCAGTGCCGCGTCGAAGCAGTCGGCCGGGGTGCGCGGGGCGACCACCGGGACCGGGGCCTCGCCGTTGCGGCCGTGCATGGCCTGGAGCAGGTCGGCCTGTTCGGTCTTGGTCGGCAGACCGGTGGAGGGGCCGCCGCGCTGGATGTCGATCACCAGCAGCGGAAGTTCGAGGGAGACGGCGAGACCGATCGTCTCGCTCTTGAGCGCCACGCCGGGGCCGGACGTCGTGGTGACCGCGAGGGAGCCGCCGAAGGCCGCCCCGAGGGCCGCGCCGATGCCCGCGATCTCGTCCTCGGCCTGGAAGGTCCGTACGCCGAAGTTCTTGTGCCGGCTCAGCTCGTGCAGGATGTCCGAGGCCGGAGTGATCGGGTACGAGCCCAGGAACAGCGGCAGGTCCGCCTGGCGGGACGCGGCGACGAGCCCGTAGGACAGCGCCAGGTTCCCCGAGATGTTCCGGTAGGTACCGGTGGGGAACGCCTTCGCCGCCGGGGCGACCTCGTAGGAGACCGCGAAGTCCTCGGTCGTCTCGCCGAAGTTCCACCCCGCGCGGAAGGCGGCGATGTTGGCCGCCGCGATGTCGGGCTTCTTCGCGAACTTCGACGTCAGGAACTTCTCGGTGCCCTCGGTCGGCCGGTGGTACATCCACGACAAGAGGCCGAGCGCGAACATGTTCTTGCTGCGCTCGGCTTCCTTGCGACTGAGGTCGAAATCCTTGAGTGCCTCGACGGTCAGTGTCGTCAGCGGCACCGTATGGAGCTGGTAGCCGTCGAGCGATCCGTCCTCCAGCGGCGAGGTCTCGTACCCCACCTTCTGCATCGCCCGCTTGGTGAATTCGTCCGTGTTGACGATGATCTCCGCGCCGCGCGGCACGTCCCCGATGTTCGCCTTGAGCGCCGCCGGGTTCATCGCGACCAGGACGTTGGGCGCGTCCCCCGGAGTGAGGATGTCGTGGTCGGCGAAGTGCAGCTGGAAGGAGGACACACCGGGCAGGGTGCCGGCGGGGGCCCGGATCTCGGCAGGGAAGTTCGGCAGCGTCGACAGGTCGTTCCCGAACGACGCGGTCTCGGAGGTGAAGCGGTCCCCGGTCAGCTGCATGCCGTCACCGGAGTCCCCCGCGAACCTGATGATCACCCGGTCGAGGCGCTGTACGTCCTTCGCCCCGCCCGGTTTGCGCTGCTCTCCTACGACGGCTCCGTCGGCCTGTTCCGCTGCGCTGCTGACCTTGCTGGTCACTGAACTGGACCTCCCTCGAGGCGGCTGTCTGGGAGCGGCCTTTGCGAAGGCCCTCCCGAAATCAACCCTACGTCCGCAAGGGGCGCCTTCCCCGGGTCATCCGAGCGACGGTCACCGCTTCGGGGCGCTTGCGCGCCCGGAGGTGACACTCTCCCGACGGTCCGGCTCGACACGGTTCACTCGCCCCCGGCGCTTGCCTTGAAGACGTTCTGCGATCGCTGTCTGATGCGGTGATGCGGTGATGCGGTGGTGCGGTGATGCGGTGGTGCGGTGATGCGGTGATGCGGTGATGCGGTGATGCGGTGATGCGGTGATGCGGTGGTGCAACGGTTCGGTGGTTCGCTCGGTGCGGTGCGCTTGTCACGTGTGGTGCGCTCGGTATGTGTGGTGCGGGTGGTGCATTTCCGTGCGTGTGCCGGTTCATGCGGCCGTTCAACTGAAACAGGTGCGGACACCGGTGTCAGTACGTCACGAGTTCAGGTAGGTGAGCACGGCGAGTACACGGCGGTGGTCCCCGTCGCTGGGGGACAGCCCGAGCTTCAGGAAGATGTTGCTGACGTGCTTCTCCACCGCCCCGTCGCTCACCACCAGCTGCCGGGCGATCGCGGAGTTCGTCCGCCCCTCCGCCATCAGCCCGAGGACCTCCCGCTCCCGCGGGGTGAGTCCCGTGAGCACGTCCTGCTTGCGGCTGCGCCCGAGGAGCTGCGCGACCACCTCGGGGTCGAGTGCCGTACCCCCCTGGGCCACCCGGACCACCGCGTCCACGAACTCGCGCACCTCGGCCACCCGGTCCTTGAGCAGATAGCCCACACCGCGGCTGGAACCGGCCAGCAGTTCGGTGGCGTAACGCTCCTCCACGTACTGCGACAGCACCAGCACCCCGAGGCCGGGGTGCGACTTGCGCAGCTGTACGGCGGCCCGCACCCCTTCGTCGGTGTGTGTCGGGGGCATCCGCACATCGGCCACCACGACGTCCGGCAGCGCGCCCTCCGCGTCCAGCTCCGTGATGGTCTTCACCAGGGCCTCCGCGTCGCCGACCCCGGCGACGACGTCGTGCCCGCGGTCGGTCAGCAACCGGGTCAGTCCCTCCCGCAGCAGCACCGAATCCTCGGCGATGACCACCCGCACCCTGTCCTCCACGATCTTCGGCCCCCCACAGCCCGGTGTCACCCGACGGCATCCGCACGGCTCGCCGTACCCCCACCGGGTACCTGCCCGTACGTATACGTCCAGCATTCCAGCAATCGGATCCGACCGCGGCGCGGCGCCGGGAAAACGCGCCCGGCTGCCGACTTTCGGCCTTCGGGCGCATTGTCGATTACGGGGGTCGTGTCTTGCTCGGTTCTGCACGGAGCCCTGTCCCGGGTCGATCGCGGGTGCCGGGTTCCGGCCGTCGGAGCGGGGGTCAGCCCCGCCAGGGCAGCTCCGCCGTCACCAGGGTCGGCCCCCCGGGCGGCGAGTCCACCACCAGCAGTCCGTCCACCGCGTCCAGCCGCCCGGCCAGCCCCGCCAGCCCGGAGCCCGTGGACGCGTCCGCTCCACCGACCCCGTCGTCGAGGACCTGGAGCATCAGCCGGTCCTCCGCTCGCCACACGTCCACGGTCGCGCTCGTGGCCCGCGCGTGCTTGCTGATGTTCTGGAGCAGCTCGGAGACCGTGAAGTAGGCGATCCCCTCGATCGCCTGCGCCGGCCGCTCCGTCAGGTCCACATGCACCCGCACCGGCACCGTGCAGCGCGAGGCGACCGACGACAGCGCGGCGTCGAGCCCGCGGTCGGTGAGCACGGCCGGGTGGATGCCCCGGGCGAGGTCGCGCAGCTCCTGGAGCGCCGTCTTCACCTCGCCGTGCGCGTCGTCCACCATCCGTGCCGCCGCCTGCGGGTCCTCGGTCAGCTTCTCCTTCGCCAGCCCGAGATCCATGGCCAGCGCCACCAGCCGCGCCTGCGCCCCGTCGTGCAGGTCCCGTTCGATGCGCCGCAGGTCGGCGGCCGCCGTGTCGACGACGACACCCCGGTCCGACTCCAGCTCCACCACCCGTGACGCCAGCCGCGACGGCCCCAGCAGCCCGTGCACCATCAGCCGGTCCACCTGCGTCAGCGCCCGTACGATCCACGGCGTGGCCAGCGTGAACAGCAGGCCGACCAGCGCGGTGACGGTGATCTCGAACGGGTTGTCGAGGTAGACCCGGTGGTGCTCGTCGCCGTACAGCTGGAGACCGTCCTGACCGCCGTACATCGGGAAGACCCAGAACCACAGCGGGTACGTCAGCGTCGCCCACCCGTACACCCAGAAGGTCACCGCGACGCTGAACGAGAACACCGCCCACGGGAAGTGCAGCACCGCGTACAGCAGCTGCCGCCACGACGTGCCGCTCTTCAGGACCGCGCCCATCCACGCCCACGCGCCGCGCCCGCGCATCCGCAGCGGCCCGGGTTCGGCCACCTCCAGGCCGAGCAGCCCGCGCGCCCGCGCCCGCTCCAGCGCCCCGAAGCCCCGGCAGCCGGCCAGGCCCGCCGCCAGCACCGGGACGCCGAGGAAGGTCACCAGCAGTCCCGCGCCGACCGAGAGCATCGTGACGGCGTACGTGAACAGCAGAATGCTGATCGGCAGGCTCAGCAGGACGTACCCGAACTCGCGCCAGGCGCGTGCCTCGAACGGCGCCCGCAGCACGGCCGGCAGCCGGTGGCGCCGCTCGCCGCCGCCGTGGCCCTGCCGGTGCTCCTGCCCGTAGGGCATCCCGTACTCCTGCCCGTACCGCGGTCCGTACTCGCTGGCCATCGGTGTCGTCCGTTCTGCTGGTCGGCGGGCCTGCTCCCGTATCCCCACCCTGCTCGATCGCAGGTCAGCGCGACATGGAGGCCGTCGGCGTCTTGGGCGGGGGGTTATCCCCACCCCGGCGCGCCGGGGTCACCGGCGCGGGGAGTCCTCCGCGCGCTCCCGCCAGGGCAGCTCCGCGGTCACCGTCGTCGGACCGCCCGGCGGGGAGTCGACGACGAACAGTCCGTCGACGGCGCCGAGGCGCTCGGCCAGGCCACGCATACCGCTGCCGCCGTCGAGCCGCGCGCCCCCGCCGCCGTCGTCCGAGACCTGGATGAGCAGCCGGTCGTCCACCCGCCACACGTCGACCGACGCCGACTTCGCCCCGCTGTGCTTGCTGACGTTCTGCAGCAGCTCCGAGACGGTGAAATAGGCGATGCCCTCGATGGCCGCGGCGGGTCTCGACGCCAGCTCGGCCGTCACCTTCACCGGCACCGTGCAGCGCGAGGCGACCGACGACAGCGCGGCGTCGAGCCCGCGGTCGGTGAGCACGGCCGGGTGGATGCCCCGGGCGAGGTCGCGCAGCTCCTGGAGCGCCAGCTTCACCTCGCCGTGCGCCTCCTCCACCATCGCCGCCACGTGTTCGTCGGCCTGTCCCTCCAGCAGCTTCTCCTTCGCCAGGCCGAGCCCCATCGCCAGATTGACCAGCCGGGCCTGCGCCCCGTCGTGCAGATCGCGTTCGATGCGCCGCAGGTCGGCCGCGGCCGTGTCGACCACGACCCCACGGTCGGACTCCAGCTCGGCGATGCGCCGCTCCAGCTCGTCGGAGGGCGACAGCAGCGCGCGCACCATCGCCCGGTCCGCGTTGGTGAGCCCGCGCGCCAGGAAGGGCAGCACAGGCCACAGCACGAAGAGCGAGGTCAGCGTGATGGTGAAGGTGAGGATGCCCCAGGGCAGCCGGATGACGTCGTACAGCGCCGCCCGCCAGCCCACCGGGTCCTTCACCATCATCCAGATCCGCTGGAAGAACCCCTCCGTCCGCTTCAGCGGCAGCGGGCTCGGCTCGTCGATCCGTATGCCGAGCAGCGCCCGCGCCCGGCCCCGCTCGAACCGGCCCAGCAGCCGCGACCCCATCAGCCCCAGCGCCAGCAGCGGCAGCCCGACCACGGTGAAGGTGAGCACGCTGCTGACGAGCAGCGCCGTCGTCACGTAGACGAAGCCGAGCAGTGCCATCGGCAGGTTCGCCAGGAGATGCGCGATCTCCTTCCACGTCTGCGGGTCGAGGGCGATACGGGCCGGAGGCAGCCGGCCGTCGTCGTCACCGGGGTCGGCGATCTGCGCGCTCGGGGTGCCCTGGGGGCCCTGGGTGCCCTGAGCGCTTCGGAGGGCCCGCGTGTCCCGGGCGTTTCGGGGGCCGTGGACGTGATGGGTGTCTCCGGTGACGTCTCCGCCGTCGGAAGGCATGGCTGCGGTCATACCGGCCAGGGTGCCCGGCGCGGCGCCGCGACGCCATGAGGTCGGCCACCGAGATCGACGGGGGAAAACCCCACCGTCGGCCCCGCCGTCGGATCTCAAGGCGTGACGGGCTGCTTACCGCTTCTTTATCAGGGCCTAGACTCCCGTGCGTACAGATCGTCGAACGCAGGGTTCACGAGGGTCACGAGTTCAGGGAGCGAGGGACGTTGCCGGTGACGTTGCGGGACACGCTGCGGGACCCGTCCGTCGTCGTCGCGGCGGACTACTTCCACTCCTATTCGGTCGTCGGACTGCTCGCCGTCGTCGGTGTGCTGTTCGTCGCCGTCGCCTTCGGGGCGGGCCGGCTGCTCCGCCCGGTGGTCCCCACCCCCGAGAAGCTCCTCACGTACGAGTGCGGCGTCGACCCCGTCGGCGAGGGCTGGGCCCACACCCAGGTCCGCTACTACGTCTACGCGTTCCTGTACGTCATCTTCGCCGTCGACTCGATCTTCCTGTTCCCATGGGCGACGGTCTTCGCCGACCATGGATACGGCGCGACGACGCTGGTGGAGATGTTCATCTTCCTCGGCTTCCTGACCGTGGGTCTGCTGTACGCATACAAGAAGGGCGTCCTGACATGGACGTGACCCCCGCCTCCCCCGAGCCCGTGCCGCTCCCCGAGCCGAAGCGGCTGGGCGCCCTCGCCCGGCTGGCTCCCGAGCCGATGAAGGTCGTGCTGAACTGGGGCCGCCGCTACTCGCTGTGGGTCTTCAACTTCGGCCTCGCCTGCTGCGCGATCGAGTTCATCGCCGCCTCGATGGCCCGCCACGACTTCATCCGCCTCGGCGTCATCCCCTTCGCACCGGGGCCGCGCCAGGCCGACCTGATGGTGGTCTCGGGCACGGTCACGGACAAGATGGCACCGGCCGTCAAGCGTCTGTACGAGCAGATGCCCGAGCCGAAGTACGTCATCTCCTTCGGCGCCTGCTCCAACTGCGGCGGCCCGTACTGGGACTCGTACTCGGTCACGAAGGGCGTCGACCAGATCATCCCGGTGGACGTCTACGTCCCGGGCTGCCCGCCGCGCCCCGAGGCCCTGCTCCAGGGGATCCTGAAACTCCAGGAGAAGATCGCCCGCGAGTCGCTGGCCGAGCGGTACGGGACCACGCGGCCCTCCGCGGCCGCTCTCCAGAGCGGGCTGGTGCAGCCGCCGCCGGCCCCCGTCGCCGCGGGTGAGGGCCGATGACCGCGACCGGCTGGCTGCCCGCCCCCGCCGACGAGCTCTTCGGCGCCGGGGCCACGGCCGAGGAGTCGTACGACGTCCTGACCGTCGACGTGCCGCCGGAGTCCTGGACCGCGGCGCTCCACGTCGCCCGCGACGAACTGGGCTGCACCTATTTCGACTGGCTGAGCGCGGTCGACGAGCCGGGCACCGGGTTCCGTGTCAGCGCCCACGTGGCGGCCCTGGGGCCGGTGCGCCGGCTCCTGGTGCGCACGACCGTCCCGCACGAGTCGCCGGTGCTGCCGTCCGCCGTGGACGTCTACGCGGGTGCCGCCTGGCACGAGCGCGAGACCCACGAGATGTTCGGCATCGTCTTCGAGGGCCACCCGGCCCTGGACCACCTCCTTCTCCCCGAGGGCTTCGAGGGCCATCCGCTGCGCAAGGACTTCGTCCTGGCGGCGCGGGTCGCCAAGGCCTGGCCCGGCGCCAAGGAGCCCGGGGAGTCCGAGCACGGCGGGCCCAAGCGCCGCCAGATGCTTCCCCCGGGGGTCCCCGACCCGAACGAGTGGGGCCCGCTCAAGGGCCGGCTTCCCGCCGCCCCGGCCCGTCCGGCCCGCGCCGCGGGCCGCGCCCCCGGCGAACGCCCGGTACGCCGTGCCCGTACGGCCTCGGAGGGCTCGGCCAGCCAGACAGACACGACGACCCCGACGGGCACGGCCGCAGGTGCGGGCACGGCCGCGGGTGCGAACGCGGCTGCGGGTGCGCGTGCGGATGTGGGTGCGGCTGCGAACGCGGGTGCGAGTGCGGCCGCGGATACGCCCGGCACGCCTACCGGCCCCGGCACGCCTACCGGCCCCGGCACGGCTACTGGTCCCGGTACGGCTACTGGTCCCGGTACGGGTACCGGCGCGGATCCGGCGGCGCAGACGCCCGCCGCCGCTCCGGCTCCGGCGCCCGGCACGGCCCGCCGGTCCCGCAGCGCGACCGGC
>NZ_JBEOWS010000078.1:0-30457 GCF_040296125.1 Streptomyces sp. NPDC002265
GGCCTTTCCGGCCGACGCGGCTCCGCCGTTTTCACACGACGTTTTAGCATTCTGCGGGCATACGAAGAACGTGCGACGGGAAATTCCCGGCACACGAGATCGAGGGCAGCGGAAATACGTCTCCACCGAATATCTCTTCTTTGTATACGGCGCTTCTGTTAATTCCGCAGACCCGTCACGTTTACGGGATGTTGCGAAGTCCTCACACGGTCGGCGCGCTCCCCCGCGCCGGAGAACCGCAGCCGGTGCGCGGCGCTCGCGCGCTCGGCGTGCAGCGCCGTGGCCGCCCGCGCACGCTCGCCGTCGCCGCGCGCCACCGCGTCCACGATCGCGCCGTGCTCGGCCCAGGACTCCACAGGGTCGGCGGGCGCCTCCGTCGCGTACATCCAGGCGATCTTGTGCCGGAGCTGGGTGAGCGTGGCGGTCAGCGCCTGGCTGCCGGAGGCCTGGGCGAGCGTCTCGTGGAACCATCCGCCCAGGGAGCGCAGATCCTCGCTGTTGCCCCGCCTGGCCCGTTCCTGACCGAGCCGGACCAGGCCGCGCAGCACCTTGAGATGGGCCTCGGTGCGCCGCTGGGCGGCCCGCGAGGCGCCCAGCGGCTCCAGGAGCATGCGCATCTCCAGCAGATCGGAGGCCTCCTGCTCGGTGGGTTCCGCCACGCACGCGCCCGCGTGCCGGCGGGTCACCACGAAGCCCTCCGCCTCCAGCGTGCGCAGGGCCTCGCGGACGGGGACGCGCGAGACGCCGTAGCGCCGGGCGAGGAGTTCCTCGGTGAGCCGGCTGCCACGCTCGTAGACACCGGCGACGATGTCGTCCCGGATCGCCGTGCACACCGAGTGCGCCGGAATACGCATGACCGACCTCCGCCTTAATCCCCGTGAAACGTCGCCGATTGACATGTGTTCAGCGACTCTATTGCAATCGGACGTAATTTCCGACGGGCGGCCGGAATCCAGGGATATTTTTTGGACAGAACGGGTCCGGAAACGCCGAAAGCCCCGGCTCGATGAGCCGGGGCTTCGACAGATCGCGCGGTCCGTCGCCGGACGTCCGCCCGCTGGCGGGTGTCAGACGTTCACACCGTGGCTGCGGAGGTAGGCGACCGGGTCGATGTCCGAGCCGTACTCGGCGGTCGTACGGGCCTCGAAGTGCAGGTGCGCTCCGGTGACGTTGCCGGTCGCGCCGGAGAGGCCGATCTGCTGGCCGGTGACGACCCGCTGCCCCACCGAGACGCCGATGGACGACAGGTGGCCGTACTGGGTGTAGGTGCCGTCGTCCATCTTGATGACGATCTGGTTGCCGTAGGCCCCGCCCCAGCCGGCGTCCACCACGGTGCCGTAGCCGACCGCGTGGACCGTGGTGCCGGTGTTGGCGTGGAAGTCGATGCCGGTGTGGCTGCCGGAGGACCACAGCGAGCTGCTGGCGAGATAGCCCGTGGAGACGTAGGAGCCGGTGATCGGCGACACGAAGGTGTTGAGGCGCTTGCGCTCGGCCTCGCGGGCGGCGCGCTCCTCGGCCTTCCGGGCGGCCGCGGCCCGCGCTGCGGCCTTCGCGTGGGCGATCTCCTCGGCCAGCTGCTCGGCGGCTGCCTGCTGCTGGGCGGCCGCCTGCGCGTCGACCTGCTCGGCGGCCTGGTCGCCGAGGGTGACGACCGGGGTGAGGCCCGTCTGCTCGACGGAGTTCTCGGCGGCCAGCGCGGGGGCCGCGAGGCTGCCGACGACGCCGGTGGTGGCGAGAGCTGCGATACCGGCCGCGTGCGCACTGGTGCGCTTCATCCGGCTGGGACGACGGTGCTTGCCGGAAACGCCCGTGAACGCCATGTAAGGGGCTGGTCCTTTCCTTCCCTCTCGCCTACCGGGTTAGCTGACGGGTTCGGAGCAGGAAGGTCTCCTACGGACCCCCTCGCGATGCGCGCGGGCGTCCGATTCACCCCAGGGACTGCAATGGGTCCCCGGCTCCCCTGGCTCGCGCCGTACGGGGACTCGGCGATGACTGTCCGCTGCCGCGGTTGCGGCGCACTGCCCGACGAACAGTCCAAGTGACCGTACGGGCGCGGTCTTTGGATCATCAAACGGATCGCGGTATTTGTTGCGCACGCCACAGAGCAGACGGGATGTCTCTCCCATAATTCGGACATCCCGGAACGGGCAGGGGCCCCGGCGACCGACGTGTCACCGGGGCCCCTGCCGCGCGCGCGTGCCCTACTCGCTACTCGGCGGACACTACGGTGACCTCACCGATGCCGAGCGCCTCGACGGGCTCCTTGATCTGCGCCGCGTCGCCCACGAGGATCGTCACCAGACGGTCCACCGGGAAGGCGCTCACGGCCGCGGCGGTGGCCTCCACCGTGCCGGTCGCGGCGAGCTGCTGGTAGAGCGTCGCCTGGTAGTCGTCGGGCAGGTACTGCTCGACCTGGTCGGCCAGCGTGGCCGCCACGGCCGCCGCGGTCTCGTACTTCAGCGGCGCCACCCCGACGAGGTTCTGCACGGCGACGTCGCGCTCCGCGTCGGTCAGCCCCTCCGCGGCGAGCGTGCGCAGCACGATCCACAGGTCCGCCAGGGCGGGACCGGTGTTCGGGGTGTCCACGGAGCCGCTGATGGCGAGCATCGCGGCGCCCGTGCCGTCCGGCGCCGACCGGAGCACCTGGCCGAACGCGCGCACGCCGTAGGTGTAGCCCTTCTCCTCCCGCAGGACGCGGTCCAGCCGGGAGGTGAGGGTGCCGCCGAGGCAGTACGTGCCGAGCACCTGCGCGGGCCAGACACGGTCGTGCCGGTCGGCGCCGGTACGGCCGATCAGCAGCTGCGTCTGGACCGCGCCGGGGCGGTCGACGATGACGACGCGGCCGGTGTCGTCGGCGCTCACCGGCGGCACCGGGCGGGGCTCGGCCGAGGAGCCCTTCCAGGCCCCCAGGGTGTCGCCGAGCAGCTCGTCCAGGTCGACGCCCGCGAGGTCGCCGACGATCACGGCGGTGGCGGTGGCGGGGCGGACATGCCGGTCGTAGAAGGCGCGCACTCCGGCGGAGTCGATCTTCGTGACCGTCTCCTCGGTGCCCCGGCGGGGGCGCGACATGCGCGAGGCCGCCGGGAACAGCTCCTTGGAGAGCTCCTTGGCCGCGCGGCTTGCCGGGTTGGCCAGCTCGTGCGGGATCTCGTCGAGCCGGTTGCGCACCAGCCGCTCGACCTCGCTGTCCGCGAAGGCCGGCGCGCGCAGGGCGTCGGCGAGCAGGCCGAGCGCCTTCGCCAGGCGCGAGACCGGCACTTCGAGGCTGAGCCGTACGCCGGGGTGGTCGGCGTGCGCGTCCAGGGTTGCGCCGCAGCGCTCCAGTTCGGCGGCGAACTCCTCGGCGGAGAGCTTGTCGGTGCCCTCCGAGAAGGCCCGCGCCATGATCGTGGCGACGCCGTCGAGACCGGCCGGCTCGGCGTCCAGCGGCGCGTCGAGGAGCACCTCGACCGCGACGACCTGCTGGCCGGGGCGGTGGCAGCGCAGCAGCGTCAGGCCGTTGTCCAGAGTGCCGCGCTCCGGCGCCGGGAACGCCCAGGGCCTGGCCTCGCCCGGCCGGGGCTGGGGGTGGAACTCCATCGTGGCGAGCTCGGTCACTGGGCCGACTCCTCGGTCTCGTCGGTGGCTTCCACGGTCGCCGCGGACTCCGGGTCTTCGGTGCGCTCCGCGGCGTCGGCCTCGTCCAGCGCCTCGGGGGCGGTCGGCTCGTACACGAGCACCGCGCGGTTGTCGGGGCGCAGGCGGGCCTTGGCGACCTCCCGGACCTCCTCGGCCGTCACTTCCAGCACCCGCCCGACGGCGGTGAGGGCGAGCTGCGGGTCGCCGAACAGGACGGCGTAGCGGCACAGTTCGTCGGCGCGGCCCGCGACCGTGCCGAGCCGGTCCAGCCACTCGCGCTCCAACTGGGCCTGGGCGCGCTCCATCTCCTCGTCCGTGGGGCCCTCCTCGGCGAACCGGGCGAGCTCCTCGTCGATGGCGGCCTCGATGACCGGCACCTCGACGTCACCGGAGGTCTTCACGTCCAGCCAGCCCAGGGAGGGCGCCCCCGCCAGCCGCAGCAGGCCGAAGCCGGCCGCCACCGCCGTACGGTCGCGCCGTACCAGCCGGTTGTAGAGGCGGGAGGACTCGCCGCCGCCCAGGACCGTCAGCGCCAGGTCGGCGGCGTCGCACGCGCGCGTGCCGTCGTGCGGCAGCCGGTAGGCGGCCATCAGGGCGCGGGCCGGCACCTCCTCCCGGACGACCTCGCGCAGCTGACCGCCGATGACCTCGGGCAGCGAGCCGTCGCGCGGGGCGGGCTTGCCGTCGTGGGCGGCGATGGAGCCGAAGTACTTCTCGACCCAGGCGAGCGTCTGCGCCGGGTCGATGTCGCCGACCACGGACAGCACGGCGTTGTTGGGCGCGTAGTACGTCCGGAAGAACGCCCGCGCGTCCTCCAGGGTGGCCGCGTCCAGGTCGGCCATCGAGCCGATGGGCGTGTGGTGGTAGGGGTGGCCCTCCGGGTAGGCGAGGGCGGTCAGCTTCTCGAACGCGGTGCCGTAGGGCACGTTGTCGTAGCGCTGGCGGCGCTCGTTCTTGACGACGTCGCGCTGGTTCTCCATGGACTCGTCGTCGAGGGCGGCGAGCAGGGAGCCCATCCGGTCGGCCTCCAGCCAGAGGGCGAGCTCCAGCTGGTGGGTGGGCATGGTCTCGAAGTAGTTGGTGCGCTCGAAGCTGGTGGTGCCGTTCAGCGAACCGCCCGCGCCCTGCACCAGCTCGAAGTGACCGTTGCCCTTGACCTGTCCGGACCCCTGGAACATCAGGTGCTCGAAGAGGTGAGCCAGGCCCGTACGGCCCTTGACTTCGTGGCGGGAGCCGACGTCGTACCAGAGGCACACCGCCGCGACCGGGGTCAGATGGTCCTCGGAGAGCACCACGCGAAGGCCGTTGGCCAAGCGGTGCTCGGTCGCTGTCAGGCCCCCGGAGCCTGCCTCGGCTGTGGCCGTGTGACCCATGGGCATGTACGTCCCTTCGATCGCGGACGCGGTCGTCCGACCGCGCGTTTCGTGCCTGTCCTGCCACTGTATGCAAGCGGGCGGACCATGGGCGAAGTTCCCGCGGGACGTACGCCGAGAGCGAGATCGCGTAGCCTGCGGGCAGTCGTGGAGGCAGGCGCCGCTCCACACCGGGCCGGGCGGCCGACGCCGGGTCCCCGCCCGCACTGTCAGTAGCGCGGTCCACAATGGTCCGCGTCAGAACCCGTTCACGCGTCAGCAAGGAGCCGGCAGCGATGGCCCGCCGCAGCACGAAGACCCCGCCGCCCGACGACTCGTACGAGGAGCGGATCCTCGACATCGACGTCGTCGACGAGATGCAGGGCTCCTTCCTCGAGTACGCGTACTCGGTCATCTACTCCCGCGCGCTGCCGGACGCCCGCGACGGCCTCAAGCCGGTGCACCGCCGCATCGTGTACCAGATGAACGAGATGGGCCTGCGTCCCGAGCGCGGTTACGTGAAGTGCGCCCGTGTCGTCGGCGAGGTGATGGGCAAGCTCCACCCGCACGGCGACGCGTCGATCTACGACGCGCTGGTGCGCATGGCCCAGCCGTTCTCCATGCGCGTGCCGCTCGTCGACGGCCACGGCAACTTCGGTTCGCTGGGCAACGACGACCCGCCGGCCGCCATGCGCTACACCGAGTGCAGGGCCGCCTCCGCCGCGAGCCTGATGACGGAGTCGATCGACGAGGACACCGTCGACTTCGCCCCCAACTACGACGGCCAGGAGCAGGAGCCTGCCACGCTGCCGGCGGCCTTCCCGAACCTCCTGGTGAACGGCTCGTCGGGCATCGCGGTCGGCATGGCCACGAACATGCCGCCGCACAACCTCGGCGAGGTCATCGCGGCCGCCCGCCACCTCATCCGCCATCCGGCCGCGGACCTGGACGCCCTGATGCGGTTCGTCCCGGGCCCCGACCTGCCCACCGGCGGCCGGATCGTCGGCCTCGCCGGCATCAGGGACGCGTACGAGAACGGCCGCGGCACCTTCAAGATCCGCGCCACGGTCGCGGTGGAGACCGTCACGGCCCGCCGCAAGGGCCTGATCGTCACCGAGCTGCCCTTCACGGTCGGCCCGGAGAAGGTGATCGCCAAGATCAAGGACCTGGTCGGCGCGAAGAAGATCCAGGGCATCGCCGACGTCAAGGATCTCACCGACCGTGAGCACGGCCTGCGCCTGGTCATCGAGATCAAGAACGGCTTCGTGCCGGAGGCGGTCCTGGAGCAGCTCTACAAGCTGACGCCGATGGAGGAGTCCTTCGGCATCAACAACGTCGCACTGGTCGACGGCCAGCCGCTCACGCTGGGCCTGAAGGAGCTCCTCGAGGTCTACCTCGACCACCGTTTCGAGGTCGTCCGGCGCCGCTCGGAGTTCCGCCGCACCAAGCGACGCGACCGGCTGCACCTGGTGGAGGGCCTGCTGACGGCGCTCGTCGACATCGACGAGGTCATCCGGCTGATCCGCTCCAGCGACAACTCCGCACAGGCGAAGGAGCGCCTGATGGAGCGCTTCGCGCTGTCGGAGATCCAGACGCAGTACATCCTGGACACGCCGCTGCGCCGCCTGACCCGCTTCGACCGGATCGAGCTGGAGTCGGAGCAGGAACGGCTCAACACGGAGATCGCGGAGCTGACCCGGATCCTGGAGTCGGACGCGGAGCTGCGCAAGCTGGTCTCGGCCGAACTGGCCGCGGTGGCCAAGAAGTTCGGCACCGAGCGCCGTACGGTGCTGCTGGAGTCCGCGGGCGCCCCGGCCGCCGCCGTGCCGCTCCAGGTCGCGGACGACCCGTGCCGGGTGCTGCTGTCGTCGACCGGTCTGCTGGCCCGCACGGCGAACGCGGAGCCCTTCCCGGAGGACCTCGACGCCCACCGCACCAAGCACGACGTGATCATCTCGGCGGTGCCCGCCACCGCGCGCGGTGAGATCGGTGCCGTCACCTCGGCCGGCCGACTGCTGCGGATCAACGTCGTCGACCTGCCGCAGCTCCCGGACACCGCGTCCGCGCCGAACCTGTCGGGCGGCGCCCCGCTCGCGGAGTTCGTCTCCCTCGACGACGACGAGACGCTGATCTGTCTGACCACGCTGGACGAGTCGTCCCCCGGCCTGGCCATCGGCACCGAACAGGGCGTGGTCAAGCGGGTGGTCCCGGACTATCCCACCAACAAGGACGAGTTGGAGGTCATCGCCCTCAAGGAGGGTGACCGGATCGTCGGCGCGGTGGAGCTGCGCACCGGCGAGGAGGACCTGGTCTTCATCACGGACGACGCGCAGCTGCTGCGCTACCAGGCGTCGCAGGTGCGCCCGCAGGGCCGTCCGGCGGGCGGCATGGCGGGCATCAAGCTCACCGAGGGCGCGAAGGTGATCTCGTTCACCGTGGTCGACCCGGCCGTGGACGCGGTCGTCTTCACCGTCGCCGGCTCGCGCGGCACCCTGGACGACTCCGTCCAGACGACCGCCAAGCTGACCCCGTTCGACCAGTACCCGCGCAAGGGCCGCGCCACCGGCGGTGTCCGCTGCCAGCGGTTCCTGAAGGGCGAGGACTGCCTGTCCGTGGCCTGGGCGGGTCCCGTCCCGGCGCGGGCGGCGCAGAAGAACGGCACCCCGGCCGAGCTCCCGGAGATCGACCCGCGCCGCGACGGCTCGGGCGTGTCGCTGCCGAAGACGGTGGGCGTGGTGGCGGGTCCGTTCTAGGACGGGAACTGCTCCAGGGCTCGGTCTCGTCGTAGTCGAGTTCCAGGGCGGGAACTGCCCTAGGACTCGGCCTCGTCGTAGTCGCCGTCGCCCTGTACGTACCTCAGGACGCCCCACATGCCGTGCTCGTCGGCGTGTGGGGCGTCGCTCGTACACGCCTCCAGCTCCTTGCGCAGGGCGGGCGCGTCGATTCCGGAACCGATGAGCACGAGCTGTGTGAGCCGCTCCTCGCCCGGCGCCCAGGCCTGCGGGTAGAACCGCAGGAACCGCCCGACGGCGTGCACGGCGTACCGGTTCCCGGTGTCGTACGGCCCGAAGTCGACGTACCCCTTGATCCGGTAGAGCCCCCCGGGCCTGCTGTCGAGGAAGGTCATGAGCCTGCGCGGGTCGAGGGGCAGCTCGCAGGCGAAGGAGAGACTGTCGTACGCGGTGTGCAGATGCCCCTCGTGCTCACCCGCGGTGTCATGGTCGTGCAGATCGTCGAAGGACAGTTGCCCGAGACGCTCCTCACCGGGACGGCAGTCGAACAGGTACTCGGGATCGATACGGCCGTAGGTGGCCGGTACGACGGCGGCGGCCCGGTCGGTGAGCGACCGGACCAGGCCGAGCACCCGCTCGCCGTCCGCCGCCCGGTCGAGTTTGTTGACCACGACGAGATCGGCGAGAGCCAGGTGCCGGTCGATCTCGGGGTGCTGCGCGCGCGTGTCGTCGAACTCGGCGGCGTCCACGACCTCGACGAGTCCGCCGTAGACGATCCCGGGATGCTCGCTGGCGAGCAGCATCCGCACGAGTTCCTGGGGCTCGGCGAGCCCGCTGGCCTCGATGACGATGACGTCGATGCCGGCGGCCGGCTGCGCCAGCCGGTCGAGGAAGACGTCCAGCTCACTGCTGTCGACGGCGCAGCACAGGCATCCGTTGCCCAGGGAGACGGTGGAGTCGCCGAGCGCCCCCGCCACGGCCATGGTGTCGATCTCGATGGCGCCGAAGTCGTTGACGATCGCCCCGATCCGGCTGCCGCCGCTGCGGTGGAGCAGATGGTTGAGCAGGGTCGTCTTGCCCGAGCCGAGGAATCCGGCGAGTACGATCACCGGAATCTGCGGCGGCCCCGGGGCCGGGCTCGACTGGCTCAACGTACGACCTCTCTCACACCGCCGCGCACACCGGCTCACGACCGGCGCACCTCCGTGGAACGTATTGCCGCCCCAGGATACGAGCCGGAAGAATCCCCGCCGAGTGAACGATTGTTAGCAGCATCGGCGGGGCAGACGTTGGGCATGGCGTCGAAGTGTGCGACCCTCGCTTCCTTCCGTGCGCCTCCTCTCCGCCTCCCCGCCGGTCAGAGCCGCTCGGCACCCTGGAGGCGGCACGCGCCGCCCATCGCTCGCCGGTCCCCACCCGTCGACCCACACTCCGACGACCGGCGGACGGTCGCTTGAATCGGGGATCTACATGGCCATACGGAAGCACTCTGCGGGGAGAGTCGGCTCCGCCGCGCTCACCCTGCTCCTCGTCACCGCCACGATGACGCTGGCCGGGCGGCAGAGGCGGCTCGAGGAGGAGCACCTGCAACGAAGGCGACTGGAGCTGGAGGAGTTGGCGGTCCGCCGCAAGGCCCTGGCGCATCAGCAGCGTATGCACTGGGAGCTGCTCGCCAGGGCGATCGACGACCCCTCGCTCGCCGCGGTGATCGACACCTACGACAAGAGCATCCCGGCCGAGAAGCGTCGTCAATTCCTCTACGCCAACGCCTGGTACACCCACCTCTACCACCTCTACCGTGCGGAGATCCTGGACCGGGAGGAGCTGTACACCTATCTGCGGGAGTTCTTCCAGAGCCCGCTCTTCCGTGAGTACTGGCAGGCATCACGGAGTCAGCGCGCAACCCTGAAGGAGTCGTCCGACGAGGCCCGTATCGGAAAAATGGTCGACGGCCTCGTCATGGACCTCGACGAAGCAGACACCGACGAGTGGTGGGTGGTGGGCAACCCTTCGCCCGAATGACCCGTTCCCACGACGCCAGATGGGTCAACTCACCGTCATCAGCAACACGACTGAGTGACATTCACCCATGCCGCCACGAAGGTCACACCAACACCGCTACGGTTCTGCCCACCACTATGCCCAGAATCCGTAAGGACCGGTATCCCTTGAAGATCGTGCGCCGCATCGGTGTGCCCCCGAGCGCCCGAGGCAGTAACTCAGGAGCCAACTGCCCCGACGTGTTCGAGCTCAGTGACGGTAACTTCGCCGTCATCGGTACCGAGGCCACCGAGGCGCTGGACGGGGAGCTTCCCCTCGACGCTTCCCGCGCAGACTACGAACGTATCGTCATCGTGAGCCGGGAGACCTTGATCCGCGCCAAGGCGGACATTCCCGACGCCTGACGTTCGTTCACGAGCACGAGCACGCGTCCACCCCGACCCGTCTCGCCTCGTCAACCCACCCGGCTGCACACAACCGTTGAGCGCGCCGGGACCGATCCGGCGAGCCGCCCGGCACCCCGTCACCGCTCGTTCAGTCACCGATGAGGCCTGGCGCCAGAACGGCACCAGGCCACACGCGCGCCTCAGGCCGCGTCCGGTACCTTCACCGGCGCTCCCGGCCCCACATACCGCGCCACCGGACGGATGATCTTCGAATCCTCCGCCTGCTCCAGGATGTTCGCGCTCCAGCCCACCGCGCGCCCCGCCGCGAAGGTAGGCGTGAACATCGACCGCGGCAGACCGCAGAGCTCCATGACCACGCCCGCGTAGAACTCGACGTTGGTGTGCAGTTCGCGCCCGGGTTTGAGTTCGGCGAGGATCGCCTCCACCCGGCGCTCGACCTCGACGGCGAACTCCACCCGTGGGCCACCGAACCCCAGCGCGATCTCCCGCAGCATCCGGGAGCGGGGGTCCTCCGTCCGGTAGACGGCGTGACCGAAGCCCATGATGCGCTCGCCCGCGAGCACCCGCTCACGGATCCAGGGGTCGATCCGGTCGGGCGTGCCGATCGCGTCCAGGGTGTCCAGGGCGCGGCTGGGAGCACCGCCGTGCAGCGGCCCCGACAGCGCACCCACGGCACCGACGAGACAGGCCGCCACGTCCGCCCCGGTCGACGCGATGACGCGCGCGGTGAAGGTTGACGCATTGAAGCCGTGATCAATGGTTGAGATCAGATACTGCTCGACCGCACGTGCCTTGCGCGGATCGGGCTCGGCCCCGGTCAGCATGTAGAGGTAGTTCGCCGCGTACGGCAGATCCGTACGGGGTTCCACCGGGGCGAGCCCCGACCGCAGCCGGTGCAGCGCGGTGAGCAGTGTCGGTACGGCCGCGACGGCCACGACCGTGTCCTCCCGGCGCCGGGCGGTGTCGATGTCGTACACGGGGCGGAACCCCTGGGCCGCGCCGAGCAGGGACAACGCCGTTCGCATGCCGGCGAGCGGGCCGGAGTCACCACCGGCCGCGGCGATGGCCGGCAGCGCCGCCCGCACGCCGTCGGGCAGCCGGCGCAGCGCCGCGGTCCCGGCGGCGAAGGCGGCGCTCCGTGCGGCGTCCGGCAGTTCGCCGTGGACCAGAAGGTGCCAGACGTCCTCGAAGCCGCGGGTCCGGGCGAGTTCGACGGCCGAGTACTGGCGGTAGTGGTAGAAGCCCTCGATCCCCCGGACGTCACCGATCTCGGTGTCGGTGACGACGACGCCCGCGAGCCCCCGCGGCACGTCGACACGAGCGGCTGCGGCCCTGTTGACGGACATGATTGCCTCCCTGGAATTGATTGAACTGTCCATGGTTGACTATTTGTCTGTCAATATTGATTGAATCAATATACCCAGGGGCCGCTACCGTGACCTTCATGCGCGATCAAGAGCCCGACGCAGGTCACCCGGGGCGGCGGCTGAGCACCAAGGAGGCCGCCGAGCTGCTCGGCGTGAAGCCCGAGACCGTGTACGCGTACGTGAGCCGAGGCCAGCTCGGCAGCCGACGCCAACCGGGCGGCCGCGGCAGCACCTTCGACGCCAAGGAGGTCGAGGCGCTCGCCCGGCGCAACCGGCGGGAGAGCGGCGGAACGTCCGGCAGCGGCTCCGAGCTGTCCGTACGCACCCGCATCACGCTCATCGACAAGGACCGGTACTACTTCCGCGGCGTCGACGCCACCGAGCTGGCCGCACGGCACTCCTACGAGGAGATCGCCGAGTGGCTGTGGACGGGGCGGCTGCGCCCCGGCGTCACGTTCACCGCCCCCGAGGCGTCCACCGCCGTCGCCCGTCACGCGGTCGCCGCGCTGCCCGAACACACCGGGCCCACCGACCGGTTGCGGGTCGCCGCGATCGCCGCCGCGACCGCCGACCCGCTGCGCTTCGACCTGTCCGAGGAGGCCGTGCTCGGCACCGCACGCATCCTCGTGCCCACCCTCGTCGCGGCGCTGCCGCCGATGCTCCCCACCCACCGCGACACGGGCCCGCTGGCCCACCGGCTCTGGTCGCGGCTGACCGGCCGGGACGCCGACGAGGCGTCACTGCGGGTCCTGGACACGGCACTCGGCCTGCTCGTCGACCACGACCTGGCCGCCTCCACCCTCGCGGTGCGCGTCGCGGCATCGGCCCGGGCCCATCCCTACGCGGCCGTCTCCGCCGGCCTCGGCGTCCTCGAAGGCCCCTTGCACGGCGCCGCCAGCGGACTCGCCCACCGTCTGCTGCTGGAGGTGCTCGACCAGGGGGACGCGGCGCCCGTGATCGCGGAGGAGCTGCGGGCCGGCCGCCGCGTCCCCGGCCTCGGTCACCGGCTCTACCCCGGCGAGGATCCACGCGCGCGTACCCTGTTCACCCTTCTGGAGGACATCCCCCGGGCCGCGCCCGCCCTCGCGGCCGCCCGCGACATCGTGGCCACCACCGCCCGCCACACCCCGCTGCACGCCAACGTCGACCTCGCCCTGGCCGTGCTGACCGCGTGCTGCGGGATGTCGGCCTCGGCGGGCGAGACGATCTTCGCCGTCGCCCGTACGGCAGGCTGGATCGCCCACGCCCTGGAGGAGTACGGGGAGCGGCCGCTGCGTATGCGGCCGAGCGGCCACTACGTGGGGCCGCGGCCGCCGCAGCCCCTCCCGGAGTAGCGACGACGACCGGTCCGGCCGATTCCACGGCAGGACCGGAACCTGGTCACCGGGCCGGACCGGGCCCGGGCGAGGTCGCCCCGGGCCCGGCCGGAAGCCACCACACGCCAAGTCAGGTTAGGCTCACCTCTGTGAGTACGTGTGCGACCGTCTCGGGGGACCTTGACGAGCCCGTTTCCGGAACCGCGGCCACGGCACGGACGTGGCTCCTGCTGGAACAACCGGGCCCATGGGGTGTCAAGGCGCTCACTTCGAGCCACCTGGATCCGGTGCTGGGCCGCGCCCTGGAGGCGGCGGCCGACGGCACGGGCGTACGCATCGCGCTCATCCGCCGCCCCGGCCCGCACGCCGACTTCGGCACGCGGCGCGTCCGGAAGGTCTACGCGGCCCACACCACGCCCGGGAACGTGTGGCTGCACAGCGCCACGACGGCAGCCCCGGAACGCCTGCTCGACCTGGACTTCGCCGCGCTAGGCCAGGGTGACCACCGGACCTTCGCGGCCGCGCTGGGCGGCCGGCCCCACACCGGGGACCCCCTCGCGCTCGTCTGCACCAACGGCAAACGCGACCGCTGCTGCGCCCTGCTCGGGCGCCCGCTCGCGGCGGAGCTCGCCGCCCGCGAAGTGGAGGGCGTCTGGGAGGTCACCCATCTGGGTGGTCATCGCTTTTCGCCGACGGTGCTCGTCCTGCCGCACGGATACGCGTACGGACGGGCCGACGCCCGGACCGTCGTGGAGGCCCTCCAGGGCGTCCAGGAGGGGCGGATCGTCACCCGGGCGTGCCGCGGGAGCTCCGCCTGGGAGCGGCCCGGCCAGGCGGCCGAGCTGGCCGTACGCGCCTCGGTGGGCGAGGACGCGGCGGGCGTGCTGAGCGTCGTACGCACGGACGGTGCCGCGCCACGCTGGGAAGTGACCGTCGCCCATGCCGACGGCCGTCACTGGCGGGTCGTCGTGGCCCAGGGCGCCTGTCTGCCGCCCCGCCCCGAGAGCTGTGGGGTCTCGCTCCTGGGCACACCGGCCCGGATGGACGTGGTGGCGGTGCGCGAGCTGACGACGGCAGCACTGGCGGGCTGACCTCCCCCGAACGAGCGACGGCAGCGCGCGGGCCGACTTCCCCCGAATGAGCGATGGCAGCGCTGGCGGGCTGACCTCCCCCGGGTGAACGACGGCCGCGCCGACGAGCCGGCCGACCTCCCCTCCCGCACGACCCGCGCCCCCGCGTACGGTCGGGGCCATGAGCCCCACTTCACCCGTACGCCGCCTGCGCCTGGGACTGCCCCGGCGGATGTTCTCGCAGGTCCTGCTGATGCAGGTGGCGATCGCCGCGGGGGTCGCGGTCCTGGCGACCGGTCTGTTCCTGGCGCCGCTCGGCCACCAGCTCGACGCCGAGGCGATGCGGCGTGCGCTCGCGATCGCGCAGACCACCGCCGCCCAGCCGCAGATCGCCGAAGACCTGATGAGCACACCGGCCACGGTCGACGGGCCGGTGCAGCGGGAGGCGGAGCGGATCAGGAAGGCCAGCCGGGCCGAGTACGTCGTGGTGATGAACATGGACGGCACGCGCTGGTCGCACCGGGACCCCGCGCAGGTGGGCCGCCCGGTCTCGACCGACCCCAGACGGGCCCTGGACGGGCACGAGGTGATGGAGATCGACAGCGGCACCCTGGGACGCTCGGCGCGCGGCAAGGTGCCCCTGCGCGACAGTCAAGGCGAGATCATCGGGGCGGTGTCGGTCGGCATCGAGTACAACAGCGTCCGGGCCCGGCTGCTCCACGCGATCCCGGGTCTGCTGGCCTACGCGGGCGGTGCCCTCGCCGTCGGCGCGCTGGCCGCCTGGCTGATCTCCCGGCGCGTCCAGCGGCAGACCCGCGACCTGGCCTTCTCGGACATCTCCGCGCTGCTGGCGGAACGCGAGGCGATGCTGCACGGCATACGGGAGGGTGTCGTCGCCCTGGACCGGGCCGGCCGCATACGCCTCCTCAACGACGAGGCGCAACGTCTGCTGGACCTCGGCGAGGAGGCCGTCGGCGAGTCTCCCGACCAGGCGCTCGGCGAGGGACGTACGGCGGACGTGCTGGCCGGCCGGGTGACCGGCACCGATCTGCTCACCGTCCGCGGTCAGCGTGTCCTCGTCGCCAACCGCATGCCGACCGACGACGGGGGCGCCGTGGCCACCCTGCGCGACCGCACCGAGCTGGAACAGCTCGGCCGGGAGCTGGATTCCACACGCGGCCTCATCGACGCGCTGCGCGCCCAGGACCACGAACACGCCAACCGGATGCACACCCTGCTCGGCCTGCTGGAGCTGGAGATGTTCGACGACGCGGTGGAGTTCATCGGAGAGGTGGTCGGCGACCACCGTGTGACGGCGGAACAGGTCACCGAGAAGATCCAGGACCCGCTGCTGGCGGCCCTGCTGGTCGGCAAGGCGACCGTGGCGGCCGAGCGCGCTGTCGCCCTGTGGGTCTCGGACCGCACCTGGCTGCCCGACCGGCTCGTCGATCCCAGGGGACTGGTCACGGTCGTGGGAAACCTGGTGGACAACGCGCTCGACGCGGTCGCGGGCACACCGCACGCACGCGTGGAGGTCGAACTGCGCGCCGAGGGCCGTACCGCCGTGCTGCGGGTGAGCGACACCGGTCCCGGGATCCCGGCGGAGCGACGGGAGCTGGTCTTCGCCGAGGGCTGGTCCACCAAGGAGCCTCCCCCGCACGGTCAGCGCGGCATCGGACTCCCCCTGGTGCGCAGACTCGCCGAACGGCAGGGCGGCACGGCGACGGTGGGCGACGCGGACGGCGGGGGTGCGCAGTTCACGGTGGTCCTGCCGGAGGCGCTGGCCGAGGCGGAGCTGGACCCCGCCCGCCCCGTGTCCGCGCGGGCCACGGCGTGGGGGGAGACAGGGTCGTCGTGAGCGGGGCGATCGTCCGGGAGCGCGGCGGCGCGGACCGCCCGGAACACCGTCAGGTGGGGGCGGCCCGCGCCTGAGGCACCACGGACCGTGGGGGCGGGGCTGTCACCGCGCCGCCCCCTGGGAGTGAATCAGCCGGTCGCCTTCTTGACGAACTCCGTGGTGTAGGTCTTGTCCAGGTCGGCGTCGGCGTTCTGGATGGCGGGGTTGAACGCCTTGAGCACCTTCTCGACGGTCTCGGGCCCGCCCTCGGGCATCACACCGTCGTCGGTGAACATCGGCAGGGTGCTCTTGATGGCTTCCGCGTAGAGCGTCTTGTTGCCCTGGGAGTAGTCGGCGGGCATCTTGTCGGCGATCTCGGTCGCGCTGTGGGTGGACATCCACTTGAGCGTCTTGACGAATGCATTGGCCAACTTCTGGACGGTGGCCTTGTGCCCGTTCACCCAGTCCGTCTGCATGTACAGACTGGACGACGGGTACGGGCCGCCCAGCGCCTCCTGCGAACCCTCGGGCGTGCGCATGTCGAGCAGGACCCGGCCCGCCTTCTTGTCCAGGATCGTGGCGACGGTCGGATCGGTCGTCATACCGCCGTCTATGGCGCCCTGCTGGAGAGCCGAGATGAAGGTGGGCCCCGCGCCCACCGCGACCGGCGTGAACTCGCTGATCTTCACCCCGTTCTTGACCGCGAGGTACTTGGTGAGGAAGTCGGTCGAGGATCCGAGTCCGGTGACGCCGAGCTTCTTGCCCTTGAAGTCCTTGGGCGAGGTGATGTCGCCGGCGGCCTTGGTGGAGACGACCTCCACCTCGCCGGGCGCATGCGAGAACTGCACGACCGACTCCACGGCCTTGCCCTTCACCTGGAGGTCGAGCGTGTGGTCGTAGAAGCCGACCGCTCCCTGGACCTGGCCGGAGACCAGGGCCGTCTCGGCCTGGACGCCCGCGGGCTCGCTCAGCAGCTCCACGTCGAGGCCCTCGGCGTCGAAGTAGCCGAGTCGCTGCGTGAGCATCGCCGGCATGTAGATGACCTTGTCCAGGCCACCGACCATGATCTTGACCTTCTCGCCCTTTCCGCCGCCCTTGGCGCCGGAGCCGGAGGACGCGGTCCCGGCCGCGTCGTTGGCACAGGCGGTGAGCGAGGAGAGGGCGAGCAGTCCGGCGGCTGCCAGGGTGGTGTATCTGGCGCTCTTGCGCATGGCGGTTCACGTCCTTGTGAGATGGCGGTGCGAGACAGGCGGGAAGGAGTAGTACGGGAAGGAGCAGTACGGAAAGGCGGAGCACGGGAACGAGCAGTACGGCAGGGGGAAGTCCCCGGGATGGCTCAGTCGCCGGAGCCCGACGGCTTCCACCGGAAGATGCGGCGTTCGGCGAAGGTCAGCAGCCCCTCGGCGACGAGCGCGACGACGGCGAGGATGACCATCGCGGCGTACACACCGGCCGCGTTGAAGGTCCCCTGGGACTGCGCGACGAGCAGGCCGATGCCCTTGGTCGCACCGATGTACTCGCCGACGATGGCGCCGATGAGGGCGAAGCCGAAGCTGACGTGGAGGCTGGTGAAGATCCATGAGGTGGCGGACGGGATGACCACCTGAAGGGTCACCCTGCGATCGCTGGCGCCGAGGATCCTGGCGTTGGCCACCAGGTTGCGGTCGACCTCACGGGCACCCTGGAAGGCGTTGAAGAACACCGGGAAGAACACCAGGACGACCGCGGACGCGACCTTGGACGCGGGACCGAGCCCGAACCAGATCACGAAGATCGGCGCAAGGACGATCCTGGGGATGGAGTTGAGCACCTTGATGTATGGACCAAGGACATCGGCGAGGAAGGCGATCCGGCCCAGGGCGATACCGCACACGACACCACCGGCCACGCCGATGACCCAGCCGAGCAGCGCCTCGTGGAGCGTGTACCAGATCTGCTCGCCCAGGGAGCCGAGCGCGGTCCCGTGGGTCACCCAGGTGTAGATCTGGTCCCAGATCTTCGAGGGCATCGAGAAGTTGAACGGATCGATCGCGTTGGTCCGGGACAGGACCTCCCACAGGCCGAGGACAGCGATCAGCAGCAGCGCACGGAACGCCGCGACGACGATCCGGCGTCTGCGCGCGGCGCGGGCCCGCGAGTGCGCGCGGCCCTGCTGGTCCGTCTCTTTTCCGGCCGGGGCGACGACAACCCCGGGCATGACCTCAGGCGACATTCGCGGCGCCCCTCTCGCGCGTGATGCGGACCTCTTCGCCGAGCGACTCCCAGATCTCGCGGTAGATCTCGATGAACCGCGGCTCCAGCCGCACCGCCTCGACCTTGCGCGGCCGCGGCAGGTCGATGTCGAAGATCTGCTTGACGGTGGCGGGCCCGGCCGTCATGACGACGACCTTGTCGGCCAGGGCGATGGACTCCTCCAGGTCGTGGGTGACGAAGACGACGGAGGCGCCCGTGCCCTCCCACAGCTCCAGCAGTTCGTCCGACATCAGGGCCCTGGTCTGCACGTCGAGCGCAGAGAACGGCTCGTCCATCAGCAGGATCTCGGGGTCGTTGACGAAGGTCGCGGCGAGAGCGACCCGCTTGCGCTGACCGCCGGAGAGCTGGTGCGGGTAGCGGTCCTCGAAGGCGGCGAGGCCCACCCGGGCCAGCCATTCACGGGCCTTCTCCCGGGCCTCCGCCTTGGGCACGCCGCGAAAGAGCGGGCCGGCCATCACGTTGGACAGGACCGTGCGCCAGGGGAAGGTGGCGTCCTGCTGGAAGACGAAACCGACCTTGCCGCCCACGCCGCGCACCGGCTCCCCCGAGACCAGCACCTCGCCCTCGGTAGGCTCCTCCAGGCCGCTGACCAGGGTCAACGTGGTGGACTTGCCACAGCCCGTGGGGCCGACGACCGCCACGAACTCGCCGCGCCCGACCGTCAGGTCGAGTTCTCTGACGGCGGTGTGCAGACCCCCCGACGGGGTCTTGAAGATCTTGCTCGCGCCCCGTAGCTCGATGGCGGGGCTGGTGTCTGGGCTCATGGCCGAGGACCGTAGATCCGGCCGGTGTCCCAGCAGCAGTCTTCTGTGCGCTGGCCGATGTTTTGCTCGCAGGAGCCTGTTGTGCTCTTTTTGATCGCGCTACAAAAGCGGAGCCGAAACATGGGTGTAACGCCCGATGGCCTTGAAAAAGAGAGGGCCAATGATTGACGTCATGGTCGTGGACGACGACTTCCGTGTCGCCGAGATCAACGCCAGGTACGTGGAGAAGGTTCCAGGGTTCCGGGTCGCCGCCCGCGCGCACAGCGCGGCCCAGGCGCTGGCCACCGTCGAGCAGGGCTGTATCGACCTGGTGCTGCTCGACCACTACCTCCCCGACCGGACGGGCCTGCAACTGGTCCACCGCATGAGGGAGCAGGGACACGGCACCGACGTCATCATGATCACGGCGGCCGGCGATGTGGCGACCGTGCAGGCCGCAATGCGCCTGGGCGCCCTGCACTACCTGGTGAAACCGTTCACCTTCGCTGCGCTGCGCACTCGTCTCGACTCCTACGCGGCCCTGCGCCGCACCGTCGACCGGGTCGGCGGCCGCGGCATCGCGGGCCAGGAACAGGTCGACCGGATCTTCGGCGCGCTGCGCACCGCACCGGGGCCGACGGCGCCGGGGCTGCCGAGCGGGCACTCGGAGCCGACCACCGACCTGATCTGCACCGTGCTGCACCGTGCGGACCATCCCCTGTCCGCCCACGAGGTCGCCGCCGAGACGGGCCTGAGCCGCTCCACCGCCCAGCGCTACCTGCGCCATCTGGAACAGGCCGGACGCCTGCGCCTCTCCCTCAGATACGGCGACACCGGCCGCCCGGAGCACCGATACGCCTGGGTGGCACCGTAGCCGTACGTCGGCAGCGGAGCGGCGCGGCCGGGCGCCCTCCCCTGCGACGGCGCCTACGGTGCCCAAGAACCCGGTGCCCCTACACCGCCCCCGCTCCCGTCAGTGACCGCACCTCGATCTCCGCGTGTCTGGCCTCGTCCGGCGGTTCGGCCGAGGTGACGGTACCGAGCCAGCCCGCGACAAAGCCCAGCGGAATCGAGACGAGCCCGGGGTTCTGGAGCGGGAAGTACTGGAAGTCGACACCCGGGAACAGCGACTCGGGACTGCCCGACACCACCGGCGACAGCGCGACGAGCGCCAGCGCCGGAACCAGCCCCCCGTACACGGCCCACACGGCGCCACGCGTGGTGAAGCCGCGCCAGAACAGCGAGTAGAGCAGCACCGGCAGGTTCGCGGACGCGGCGACGGCGAAGGCGAGCCCCACGAGGAACGCGACGTTGAGATCACGGGCCAGCAGCCCGAGCCCGATCGCGAGCGCTCCGATACCGACGGCGGCGGTCCGCGCCACGGCCACCTCGCTGTACGGCTCCGCCCGCCGGCGGCGCAGCGAGGCGTACAGGTCGTGTGCGACGGAGGCCGAGGACGCCAGGGTGATCCCGGCGACCACCGCGAGGATCGTGGCGAAGGCGACCGCGGCCACGATCGCGAACAGGACCGTGCCCCCGGTGGAGTCCGCGCCGCCGCCCAGGTCGAGCGCCAGCAGCGGAACCGCCGTGTTGCCGGCCGCGTTCGACGTCCGCACCGCTTCCGGCCCCACGATCGCCGCCGCCCCGAACCCGAGGACGATCGTCATCAGATAGAAGCCGCCGATGAGCCCGATCGACCACACGACCGAGCGCCGTGCCGCCCGCGCGGTGGGCACGGTGTAGAAGCGGGACAGGATGTGCGGCAGACCCGCCGTGCCCAGCACGAGCGCCAGCCCCAGGCTGATGAAGTCGAGACGGGCGGTCCAGTTGCCGCCGTACTTCAGTCCCGGCGCCAGGAACGCGGACCCGTGGCCGCTGCGTTCGGCCGCGGTGATCAGCAGTCGGTCGAAGTCGCCGTGGAACCGCATCAGGACGAGAACGGTCAGCACGACGGTCCCCCCGAGCAGCAGCACCGCCTTGACGATCTGGATCCATGTGGTGGCCCGCATGCCTCCCAGCGACACATAGATCACCATGAGCGCACCGACACCGATCACGGTCCACGTCTGCGCCGCCGCACCCGTCCGTCCGAGCAGCAGGGCGACCAGGCTGCCCGCGCCCACCATCTGCGCCACCAGGTAGAGAACGGACACGGTGACCGAGGAGGTGCCCGCCGCGATCCGCACCGGGCGCTCCCTCATCCGGGCCGCGACCACATCGGCCAGTGTGAACCGGCCGCAGTTGCGCACCAGTTCCGCGACGAGGAGCAGCACGAGCAGCCAGGCCACGAGGAAGCCCACCGAATACAGCAGGCCGTCGTAGCCGAACAGCGCGATCAGACCGGAGATACCGAGGAAGGAGGCGGCCGACATGTAGTCGCCCGCGATCGCAAAGCCGTTCTCCATGGGCGAGAAGAGACGACCCCCGGCATAGAACTCCTCGGCGGAACCGTGCCGGTTGCGGCTCACCCACGTGGTGATCCCCAGCGTCACGGCGATGAACGCGCTGAACAGCAGGAGTGCCAGCGTCTGGTGTTGGCCCGTCACGACCTACCGCCCCCGACCCCGCGGGTCAGTTCCTGGGTGTCCCAACGCAGTTCGAGCGCGGCGCGGTCCCTGTGCAGCCGAGCGTGCCGGGCGTAGGCCCAGGTGAGCAGGAACGTGGTGAGGAACTGGCCGAGCCCGGCGAGCATCGCCACGTTCACGGCACCCGCCACCGGGCGCGCCATGAGTCCCGGGGCGGTCGTCGCGGTCACCACGTACGCCACGTACCAGGCGAGGAAGGCGGCGACGGCCGGCATCACGAACCTCCGGTACCGACTGCGTACCTCCTGGAATGCGGCGCTGCGCTGCACCTCCAGGTAGACGTCGGCCATGGCCCACGCCCCGTCCTCCCGCTCCTGCCGCGCCCGTGGAACGGAACCCGCCGGCAGGTTCCCGGCGTCCGCCTCACCCCAGCCCGAGGCGAGCACGTCGTACCAGGGGTCGCCGTACGGCAGGACTGCCGGCGCTTGGGCATGGTCCGGGGCCAGCCGTTCGTGATTCTCGTCGGGACTCTCGGGACCGCCCTCGCCTCCGCGTGGGCGGTCGTTGCTTGACTGCATACCCAAGCATGGACAGAACAGGAAGATCCCCGACTCTTCTTCCCCCTGCTCTTCACCCCATCAGGTGACTCAACCCGCTGGTGGGCGCGCCAATCCCTTTGCAAACGCATAACACACCGCCTGAGCACGGTCCTTGATCCCGGTCTTGGCGAACAGGTTGTTGATGTGAGTCTTCACGGTCGCCGTGGAGACGTGCAGTCTGCGGGCGATCTCCTGGTTGCTGAGCCCTTCGGCGATGAGCATCAGTACGTCGGTCTCCCGCGCGGTGAGTCCGTCGGGCGCGTCGGCGGGCACCACCGGAGCCGGTTCTGGCTCGGACAGCCGCTCCAGCAGGCGTCGTTGGATGCTCGGCGCCAGTCCCGCGTCACCGGACAGGACACTGTGCACGGCCCGTACGATCTCTTCGCCTCCGGCGTCCTTGGTGAGGTAACCGCGTGCCCCCGCCCGCAGGGCCGGAAACAGCGAGTCGTCGTCCGCGTAGGTCGTGAGCACCACCACGTGCGTCCCGGGGTACTCCGAGCGGATCCGCCGCGTCGCCTCCACCCCGTCGCAGCGGGGCATACGCAAATCCATCAGCACCACGTCCGGCGCGAGTTCGGCCACCAGCCGCACCGCCTCGTCCCCGTCGCCCCCGGAGCCGACGACCTCGATCCCGGGCAGCAGCCCCAAGAGCATCACGATGCCCTCCCGGACGACGGTCTGGTCGTCGACGACCACGACCCGCGCGGTCTTCGGCGCCGCCCCCTCGGTCATGTCGGCACCTTCAGCGTCACCACGAACCCCTCCTCGCCGGGACCGGCCCGGAGTGAACCGCCGAGCAGTTCGGCGCGCTCCCGCATGCCCAGCAGACCGTACCCGCCTCCCGCCTCGGAGAGTTCGCCCGGCGAACCACCCGAGTCCCTTACGTCCAGGGTCACTTCGTGCGCCCGGTAGTCGAGCCGGACCCGGACCTCGGCGCCCGGGGCGTGCTTGCGGGCGTTCGTGAGGGCTTCCTGGGCGACCCTGCGCACTGCCTGGGACGCCTCCGCGGGCAGCGGTCTGCGCTCACCCGTAACGGTGACCTCCGCTCCGTCGGCCGCTCGGACGAGTTCTGCCAGATAGTCCTCCAGCGGTGTCATCTCCCCGCGCAGCGCGGAGAGCGCCTGCCGGGTCTCGGCGAGCCCGTCGCGGGCCATCCCGCGGGCCGCCACGACCCGTTCGAGGATCCGGTCCCGGTCGGCTCCCCGCTCGATCAGCAGTCTGGCCGCCTCCAGGTGCACGAGCTGCGCCGAGAGACTGTGGGCCAGGACGTCGTGGATCTCCCTCGCGATGCGGGCCCGCTCCGCCAGTGCCGCGGATTCCGCCTCGGCGGCCCGTGCCGCGCGCTCCTGGGCGAGCAGCCGCTGGGCGCTGCCCCGGGCCTCGGCGTCGAGCCGCAGCACATAACCGGCGAGGGCCATGCCGGTGACGGTCGCGGCGGTCGTAAGCCAGACGTCGTTGTTGACGGCGGCGAACGAGGCGAGGGCGACGGAGGCGACGGGCAGCGCGGCGCCCAGAGGCATCCGCTCCAGCGCGGAGATCGCGCAGCCGCACCACAGGACGAGGGCCGGACCGTCGAAGCCCGCGGTCTGGGCCAGCACCGCCATCCCGAGCAGCAGGACGGCCAGGGCGAGCGACGGCACGAGCCGGTGCTGGAGAGTGGTCCGCCAGAATCCCCAGGCGAGCGCTCCGGTCACGGCGATCCCTGCCACGGCGAGCACGATGCCCCAGCCGTGCACGTGCTTGCTGTTGAAGACGCTCCACAGCAGCATCCCGAGGACCAGGACGCGGATGCCCCAGGACATCAGACGCCTCGGCCGCGAGAGGCCGTTGCGGCCGAGTGCCTCCGGGGACGGCCAGCGCGTCCAGGCGTTGTGCGTCATACCCGCTCCTTCCGCGGGGACAGGGACATGCCGTCACCGCACGTCGCGGCCCGGGCATCCGCCGAGGCTGCGGTCTGCGCCCGCAGGACCAGGATGCCGGAGCGGGCCAGAAGGGTGGCCGCGAGGCCGAGCATCAGGGCCGAACCGCCCTGGTGCACACCGAGTACCAGGCCGAGCCCGAAGAGGCCCGCGCGCAGAGCGATGCCGACGATCCAGACGGCCACACCGGCCTTGGTGCCCTTGCTCCACACGGCGCCGTCGGGCTCCACCCAGATCCGGGTGGTCCAGGCCCAGCCGGCGCCCACGGCCAGCCCGATGAGGAGTTCGACGCCCAGCAGCGACACCGACGCCGTGCGGTGGTGGACGTCGAGTATGTCCGGCTCCCGCAGCGCCACCACGGCCAGGACCACGGGCAGCAGCCACCAGCGCCGGTCGGCGTCGACCTGCCGTGCGCGGAACTGCCGTCCGACCACCACGACGACCACGGCGACGATCACCAACGCGTTGACCAGCCCGGACATCACAGCCTCCGTGAGCGGAAGGGGAGACCGACAGCGAGTGCCGTCGACGCCTTCGACGCTACGGAAATCCGCGGAACAGCAGATCGGAGTCAGGGTGGATCATGGGTGGATCCCGCAGGCCCGCCTGCTCCACCCGGGGGTGGAGACGACCCCGCCGACGAGGCGGGGCCGAGCCCGCCGGCGGTGACCGGAGCCGTACCTGCCGGAGCCCGTTCCGGCTCCGGCAGGTATCCCGGCTACGCGTCGATGCGCGACCGGTCCAGCGTCGCCGCCGAGCTCGAGATGAACTCCTTGCGGGGTGCCACGTCGTTGCCCATCAGCAGGTCGAAGACCTGCTCGGCGGATTCCAGGTCGGAGAGGTTGATGCGGCGAAGGGTGCGGTGGCGCGGGTCCATCGTCGTCTCGGCCAGCTGGTCGGCGTCCATCTCGCCCAGACCCTTGTAGCGCTGGATGGAGTCCTTGTACCGGATGTTCTTGCTCTGGAACTCCATGAGCTTGTCGCGCAGCTCACGGTCCGAGTACGTGTAGACGTACTTGTCCTGGCCCCGCTTCGGCTGGGTCAGCTCGATCCGGTGCAGCGGGGGCACCGCGGCGAACACCCGGCCGGACTCGACCATGGGCCGCATGTAGCGGTGGAACAGGGTCAGCAGCAGGGTGCGAATGTGGGAGCCGTCCACATCGGCGTCGGTCATCATGATGATCTTGCCGTAGCGGGCCGCCTCGATGTCGAAGGTCCGGCCGGAACCGGCTCCTATGACCTGGATGATCGCACCGCACTCGGCGTTCTTGAGCATGTCCGTCACGGACGACTTCTGGACGTTCAGGATCTTGCCGCGGATCGGCAGCAGCGCCTGGAACTCGGAGTTCCGGGCGAGCTTGGCGGTGCCGAGCGCGGAGTCCCCCTCGACGATGAACAGCTCGCTGCGGTCGACGTCGTCGCTGCGGCAGTCGGCCAGCTTGGCGGGCAGGGAGGAGGACTCCAGAGCCGTCTTGCGGCGCTGCGCGTCCTTGTGCTGCCGCGCCGCGATGCGCGTCCGCGCGGCGGCGACGGCCTTCTCCATGACCACCCGGGCCTGGGCCGCGTCGTCACGCTTCGTGGAGGTCAGGAACGCCTTGAGCTCCTTGGAGATCACGGTGTTCACGATGCGGCGGGCCGCCGAGGTGCCGAGCACCTCCTTGGTCTGACCCTCGAACTGAGGTTCGGCGAGACGGACGGTGACGACGGCGGTCAGCCCCTCCAGGGCGTCGTCCTTGACGATGTCGTCCTCGGCGACGCGCAGCAGCTTCTTGGCCCGCAGGACCTCGTTCATCGTCTTGGCGACGGCCTGCTCGAAGCCGGCGACGTGGGTGCCGCCCTTGGGGGTGGCGATGATGTTGACGAACGACCTGAGCGTCGTGTCGTAGCCCGTTCCCCAGCGCAGCGCGACGTCCACGCCGAGCTCCCGGGTGACCTCCGTCGGCGTCATCTGACCGTGGTCGTCGAGGACCGGAACGGTCTCCTTGAAGGTGCCCTGCCCGGTGAAGCGGAGCACGTCGCAGACGGCCTTGTCGGTGGCCAGGTACTCGCAGAACTCACTGATGCCGCCGTCGAAGCGGAAGGACTCCTCGCCCTTGCTGCCGCCCTCTCCGAGGCCGAATTCGTCGCGGACGACGATGGTCAGGCCAGGCACCAGGAAGGCGGTCTGGCGGGCGCGCTGATGGAGGTTCTCCAGGGAGAGCTTGGCGTCCTTGAGGAAGATCTGCCGGTCCGCCCAGTACCGCACACGCGTGCCGGTGCGGGTCTTGGCGATCCTCTTGGTCTTGCGCAGACCGCCCTGCTCGAACTTGGCGTCGGGGCCGTCGGCGGCGAACCCGCCGGGGACACCGCGCCGGAAGCTGATCGCATGGGTGTGGCCGTTGCGGTCCACCTCGACGTCCAGCCGCGCCGACAGGGCGTTCACCACGGAGGCGCCAACGCCGTGCAGACCACCGGAGGCCGCGTACGAGCCGCCGCCGAACTTGCCGCCCGCGTGCAGCTTGGTCATGACGACCTCGACGCCGGACAGGCCGGTCTTGGGCTCGACGTCGACCGGGATGCCGCGGCCGTTGTCCCGCACCTCCACCGAGCCGTCATCGTGCAGGACGACGTCGATGTGGTCGCAGTAGCCGCCGAGGGCCTCGTCCACGGAGTTGTCGATGATCTCCCACAGGCAGTGCATCAGACCGCGACTGTCGGTGGACCCGATGTACATGCCCGGACGCTTGCGTACGGCCTCGAGGCCCTCCAGGACGAGCAGGTGCCGCGCGGTGTAATTGGAACCGTCCCGGTCTGCTCCTGCCAGCAGCGCTGTGGACGGCACGGACGTTTCGGCGGTCACGCGGTTCGCTCCTCGCTGAATTTCAAATGAGGCCCCTGTGGGTAAGGGCGCGGCTTGGGTTGCCGCCAAGAGGGTACCGAGGCCTGGTAGAGCCGTTGTAACGCCACCCTGCTTCCGAACTCACAGTAGTCCAGGGTCGCATACACGTTCGATCCCTCGATGGAGTGAAGTACATATCACGTTCCCTTCGACGCATGAACCATTTAGGCTCCGGGCACGTCCTCATGAACAAACCGGCAACCCGGCCGGGAGGACTTGACCATGACCGAACGCGCGAAACCGTAAGCCACCAGACACGCGATACGGCACATTCGCCGCCAAACCGGCAGCAGCCTGCCACCTCGGAAGAATCTTTCGAGGAAAAGCCACGAGCGGGAACGTTTTGGGGCTGGTTGGATGTTGACCCTGGTACGACAGCTCGTCGAGCTAGAGAAGAGGCGACGTGACTACTGTTCTGACCCCCGCGAGCCCGCTGACGGCCGCTGATCGCTGCGACCGCTGCGGCGCCCAGGCATACCTGCGCGTCGTCCTGCTGAGCGGCGGAGAACTGCTCTTCTGCGCCCACCACGGCCGCAAGTTCGAGCCGGAACTCAAGAAGATCGCCGCTGAGATACAGGACGAGACGGAGCGGCTGACCTCCGTTCCCGAATCCGCCTCCGCCGAAGAACGCTGACGCTTCGGACCGACGACGAGCCAGCTCCGGCACAGGCCGGCGCACGGGCGGCCACCCCTGGACCCCAGGGACGGCCGCCCGTCTCGTCATCACGACTCTCCGTACACCGGCGTGGGCCCAGGCCCCCGCCCGCCTACCGGCGCACCGGCGAAGACCCAGAGCGCGCCGCCCGGCCACCGATCACCGGTGACCGATCACCGGTCACCGGTCACCGACCCAGGCATGAGCTGCCCGGCCGTCGACGCCGGTTGCCCGGCAGAGCCCCGAGGTCGTCACGCGGCGCGATGTGCACGCCCCGGCGAGGCACCATCGGCACCGGCTCGCCCCAGCACCCGTACGACGTCGGACACGCGCGTGTAGACACCGGGGCTTCCGGACCGTCCGCAGCCGCTCCCCCACGACACGAGCCCGATCAGCTTCCCCCCGGCCACCAGCGGGCCGCCGCTGTCCCCCTGGCAGGCGTCCCGGCCGCCCGCGGTCTCACCGGCGCACAGCATGCTGGCCGCGAGATAGGTTCCGTCGGCACTGCCGCGCGGATAGGCCCGCTCGCACCGGGCATCCTCCAGCACGTGCACATGCGCGGCCCGCAGACTGTGCACATAGTCACCGGCCCCGGTGACATCGCCCCATCCGTAGACCGTGGCGGCCGTACCGGGTGCGTAGGCGGGATCGTTCTCGGCGGCCATCCCGATGACCGAGCTCGCGGGCAGCGGCTCCGCGAGGGTCAGCACGGCGAAGTCGCCGGCGTTACTGACACTGTCGTAGTCCGGATTCACCCAGGTGTCGTGCACGGCTATCTCCTGGCCCTGGGTCGAGAGCAGGTCGGTGCGGTTCGCTATGACCTTGAGGTCGCCGGCCCGGCCCGATCCCGCCCCCAGCGCCTCCTCGCCCACGCAGTGGGCAGCGGTGAGGATCTTGGTCGAGCCGATCGCGACCCCGCCGCAGAATTGGCCCGCTCGCGTACCTCCGAACCGGTCACGGCTCGACAGCGCCACCGTCCACGGACTGGTGGACACATCGACCGGGAATCCGCCGACGACGATGCTGTCGGCGGGCGCGGGAGCGGCGGACACCAACGGTATGGCGGCCGCCGCGGCCGCCAGCACCAACGGCCGGGCCAGGGCCCGGACAGAAAGACGCCTCATGCACGTTCCTCACTCTGGAGTGGTCGTGGGAGACCCAGAGTGATCCAGCGCGCCGCGACGCGCATGCGCACACGGACGCCGAAGGCCCGGTCCCCCTCGGGAGAACCGGGCCTTCGGCTTCGTACGACTACGGTCTAGTCGAGGTAGTCGCGCAGCACCTGGGAACGCGACGGGTGACGCAGCTTGGACATCGTCTTGGACTCGATCTGCCGGATGCGCTCACGCGTGACGCCGTACACCTTGCCGATCTCGTCGAGGGTCTTCGGCTGACCGTCGGTGAGACCGAAACGCATGGAGACGACGCCCGCCTCGCGCTCGGACAGGGTGTCGAGAACGGAGTGCAGCTGCTCCTGCAAGAGGGTGAAGCTGACCGCGTCCGCGGGGACGACGGCCTCGGAGTCCTCGATGAGGTCACCGAACTCGCTGTCGCCGTCCTCGCCCAGCGGGGTGTGCAGGGAGATGGGCTCGCGGCCGTACTTCTGGACCTCGATGACCTTCTCGGGGGTCATGTCGAGTTCCTTGGCCAGCTCCTCCGGGGTGGGCTCACGGCCCAGGTCCTGGAGCATCTGGCGCTGCACGCGCGCGAGCTTGTTGATGACCTCGACCATGTGCACCGGGATACGGATGGTGCGGGCCTGGTCGGCCATGGCGCGGGTGATCGCCTGACGGATCCACCAGGTGGCGTACGTGGAGAACTTGTAGCCCTTGGTGTAGTCGAACTTCTCGACCGCGCGGATCAGACCGAGGTTGCCCTCCTGGATGAGGTCCAGGAAGAGCATGCCGCGGCCGGTGTAACGCTTGGCCAGGGAGACCACCAGACGGAGGTTGGCCTCCAGGAGGTGGTTCTTGGCGCGGCGGCCGTCCTCGGCGATGATCTCCAGCTCGCGCTTGAGCTTCGGCGCCAGCTTGTCGGCGTTGGCCAGCTTGTCCTCGGCGAACAGGCCCGCCTCGATGCGCTTGGCGAGCTCGACCTCCTGCTCGGCGTTGAGCAGGGGGACCTTGCCGATCTGCTTGAGGTAGTCCTTGACGGGGTCCGCGGTGGCACCGGCGGCCGCGACCTGCTGGGCAGGCGCGTCGTCCTCGTCCTCGTCGGAGAGCACGAAGCCGGCGCTCTCGGTGCCCTCGGGCTCCTCGGCGCCGCCCTTGACCTCTTCGAGGGCTTCGTCCTCGACAAGGTCGGCGTCGTCCTTCTTGGCGCTGGTCTTCTTGGCCGCCGTCTTCTTGGCCACGGCGGTCGTCTTCTTCGCCACGGTCTTCTTGGCGGCCGTGGTGGTCTTCTTCGCTGCCGCCTTCTTGGCGGTCGCGGCTTCCTCGGCGGAATCGTCGGTGGGGTCGGCCGGGGACGCAGGGGCGGCCGTGGTGGCGGTGGCCTTCCTGGTGGTCACCGTCTTCGCCGCAACCGTCTTGGTGGCGGTGCGCTTGGCCGGACTCTTCGCAGCGACGCTTTTTCGGGTGCGCTTGGGCTCCGCGGCACTGACCATCAGCGTCACACCCTCTTCCTCGAGGATCTGGTTGAGGCTGCGCAGTACGTTCTTCCACTGAGTGGCCGGAATCTGGTCAGCTTCGAAGGCCCGACGCACGTCATCGCCGGCGATCTGCCCCTCAGCCTTTCCCCGCTCAATGAGCGCCATGACAGAGACGGACTCGGCGATCTCCGGCGGGAGCGTACGGGATGTGCTGGCCGACACGAACAACCTCTCGGAACGTTGGAAAACGGCTTCCGGCCCCGTCCACGACGGACAGGAGCCGACCACCGGCCTGGGGATGGGCCGACGGCGCGGGCGGGGGCCGGGAAGATTCACAGCGCCGGGAACGGCGTCCGTATTCCCTCCGCGGCAGTCACCTCTTAGGTCATCGCGTTGTCTCCATGAGCGTTACGCCCAATCTGCGTGGCCCGAGTCACACCCCTTAAGCGCTCAAAATCGGCCAAACATGGACAATAAGTGTCGCCCGGGTTACCACCAGAGGTCGACTCCGGCACGCCCGTCGCCCACCGCCCCGCCAGTCCCAACTCGCGTGCTGCGCTTAACAGTTCGCCGGGCTTCACGGTCAGGCTCGCGA
>NZ_JBEOWS010000079.1:0-30170 GCF_040296125.1 Streptomyces sp. NPDC002265
TGTGTGGTGGTCGCCGTTGGTTGACCGGGCGGTGGGGGGTTGGCGGCCCCGGGCGGCACCGTTCTGGTCCGGTGTGCTATCGGTGCCAGTGCGTCAGCGCAGGCCGAACGCCCGGATCACCGTCTGGTGCACCGCGTTGCCCGCCGAGTCCCGGGCGTTCGCCCTGAGTGACACGTAGGACGCCTTCTTCGGCGCGTCCAGGCGGAACTGCCCGGCGTGGTCGCAGGTGGCCTTGTGCCACGTCGCGCCGTCGTCGTAGGACAGTTCCAGGTTGACCGCGCCGAGCCGGCCGGCGCCGACGGCGCCCGGCAGCTGAGCGGCGGTGGCGGACAGGAAGTCGTGCCGTCCGGCCCGCCCGGCCGAGTCGGTGGCGACCTCGTAGTCGATCTGCACGAGCGGCAGCACCGCGGCGGAGCCGTCCGCCGTCGCCTTCGAGGTGAAGTCCCACTCGGTGCGCGTGCTGGAGGAGTACGGGGTGAACTCCACGTCGCGCTTGCTGGTGACGACCAGCCGGTACGGCAGCAGGCCGGCGCCGGGTGCGTCGCCCGAGACGTTCGTGAAGGTTCCCGTGCCCAGCTGAGTGGTGCCCTGGTAGAGGGTCTGGCGCTGCTCCGCTGCCCCGTCGATCTGGCTCATGCCGACGTGGGTGCGGCTGCCCCAGGCCGGGGCGTCGATGTACAGGCGGTCACCCGTACGCCTGGGCAGACTGTAGGTGTCGTTCAGGTACGGCCGTTCGACCGGCTTGAACCACTCCTCCGACTGCGTGCTGCCCGCCCGGTAGGAGGTCTTGGCACCGGCTTCGAAGACCAACCCCACCGCGTAGGCGCTCTGGCTCCAGTGGTTGAACCCGCCGGTGGAGACCCAGTCGGTGCGCTTGCCCCGGACCGGCTCCGGCATCATTTCGCCGATCGCCCAGGCGTTGTAGTCGGGCCAGTCGAAGCGGAACTCGCCGCCGTCGCTGCCCGGGGCGGGACTGTCGAAGGTCTCGTCGATCCGGGCGAGGTTCTTGGCGCTGCCCTGCACCACCAGATGGGTGGGGATCTCGTTGTGCCAGGTCCGGTCGAGGTCGTAGACGTACGGGCTCACGGGCGCGGATCCGACCGTGACCGAAGCGCCCCGGGCCTGGGCCTGACTGACGAGCTTCTCGCCCTCGTCGGTGCTGAGCAGGCCGACGTCGAGCCGCACGGGCGTCGAGCTGAACGGCGCGTTGTAGGCGCGGAAGCCGCGGCCGTCCGTGTTGTTCACGACCAGCATGAGCTTCGCGCCCGCGGCCACCGCGGCGGCCGCCTGGTCCATGTCGGACACGTCGTCGTTACGGCGTACCACCACAGCCTTGCCGCGCACGTCGAGGTGGGCGTAGTCGGCGCTCGCGCCTTCACCGGCGAAGACCAGCGGGAGCTTCGCGGTCCCCTTGGGCAGGGGGGTGACGCCGTCCTGGCGCAGCACGTCGGTGAAGTCGCTCGTCTTGGTGGAGACGGACAGGGCGGGCTGTTCCTTGCGCCAGCGGGCCGCCAGGTAGAAGTCGCCGTGGGTCACCTTGTGGGTGGTCGGCTGGGCCCAGAGGCTGTCGTAGTTGGTCTGGGTCTCCATGTAGTCGCGCCAGACCTGTCCGCCCATCTGGCGGGTGTAGTCCAGTCGCTGGTAGGTCGTCTCGCTCTGCTGGGGTGTGGTCATGTCGACGCGGCTGATCTTCGACGCGTCGAGCGTGACGGTGGTGTCGTGGTCCAGGCGGACGTCGGGGTCGCCGAGCAGCGCCATGCCCCATGAGTGGGGTCCGTGGACGCCCTGCACCGTCTTGAAGGACAGCACGGAGTACACGTCGTTCGGCAGGTACATCTGCCCCGTGCCGGACTCGTCTATGACGACGAAGTCCGGGGAGCTCTCACCGGACCTGAGCAGTTCGACCACACCGGACATGGGCTGCCCCTTGGCGTCCTTGAACACCATGGTCAGCTTGTGCTCGACGTCCCCGAGGGAGACGGCGGTGTGCGCCGCGACCTCGCCGGCCGCGGTCTTCGCGACGACCTGGCCGCTGCACCGGCCGCCGGTGGCGAGGCCCGAGCCGTCGATCGTCACGGTGACACCGGCTGTGCCGTGTGCCGGCACGGTCACCTGGGAGGTGGAGAGCCGGAACACCCCGGCGGGGGCGTGTGCCGCATCGACGCTCAGCGCGAGAGTGACCGGCTGGTCCGTGGTGTTGGTGTACGTCACCGGGCGCTGCACGCCGCCGGCGGGACCCTGCTCCACCTGCGCGGCGTACGCGGTCGCCGTGGCGAAGACTCCCGCGTGCGAGGCCGCGACGACGTCGAGACGGCCGCTGCCCGCCTGGAAGGCGTCGTACTGCGGGGTCTGCCGGGAACTGCTGGCCAGCAGGTCCTTCAGCTGGCTTCCGGTGAGGTCGGGGTGAGCGGCGGCCAGCAGCGCGGCGGCGCCCGCCACGTGGGGCGTGGCCATGGAGGTGCCGCTCATGGTCTGGTAGGCGCCCTCGCCGTTGCCGTCGAACTGGGAGTTGGCCGCGAGGATGTCGACGCCGGGGGCGGTGATCTCCGGCTTCAGCGCGCCGTCGACGCGGGGGCCCTGGCTGGAGAACCCGGCCACCGAGTCGGTCGAGTCGACGGCTCCCACGGTCAGCGCGTCGCTCGCCGCGCCCGGTGCGCTGATGGTGTCGGGCGCCCCGGAGTTGCCTGCGGCGACGACGAACAGCGCGCCGGTCTCGGCGCTGAGCGTGTCGACGGCCTGGCTGAGGGGGTCGCTGCCGTCGGACGGCTGGCCGTCTCCGAGGCTCATGTTGATGATCTTGGCGTGCTGGTCGACGGCGGCCCATTCCATGCCGGCCAGGACCCAGGAGGTCTGACCGGACCCGTTGTCGTCCAGCACCTTGCCGATGTCGAGGCGGGCGCCGGGGGCGACACCCTTCTCCTTGCCGTCGGAGGCCGCGCCGGTGCCGGCGATGATGGACGCGACGTGCGTGCCGTGGCCGAAGTGGTCGTCCGTGTTCTCGTCCGGTACGAAGCTCTGCCGGTCCGCGACGCGGTCCGCGAGGTCGGGGTGTCCCGCGTCGACGCCGGTGTCCAGGACGGCCACGTCGACGCCCTGTCCTGTGTTGCCGTTCGCCCAGACCTGGGGGGCACCGATCTGCGCCGTGCTGTCGGCGAGGTCGGCGTGGACAAGGCCGTCCAGCCAGATGTGCGCGATCCCGTCGGCGAAGGCCGGGTCGGCGGACTGCTTGCGGGCTCCGGCGGCCGGCGCCGTCGCGGTGACGGACTTCCAGAAGTCCGCGGCGTGCGCGCGGTCCGCGGTGAGGGCAGCGCCGCCGATGCCGTCGAGGGCACGGACCCGGGTCGCCCCGTCGGGCACGGCGGCGGCCTTGCCACGGGAGCCGTCGGCGTGCGTGTAGGAGACGATGAGCGGCAGCCGGTCACGGTGCGCGTCGTCATACCTGTCGGCGATCATGGCCGTGATGTTGAACAGTTGCCGGTCCAGGATGCCCTTGGCCACGTACGGCAGCACCGACTCGGGGAACACGTAGAGGTCGTCGCCCGACGTCAGGATGTGGGTCTGTACCGGGCGCCCGTCGGCACCGCGGACGCTGACGATGCCTCCGGTCTCCTTGCCGGTGCCGGGGCTCTGCCGGGTGGTGACCACGTCTCCGGTGATCAGCGTCACGGAGTGGTCGCCGGCGGGCACCCGGTCGGACGTGGACGCGGTGGACAGGGATGCGGAGGACGGGTGGTCGGCGGCGTCGGAACGGGCCGCCGAGGTCGCGAAGGCCGTTGCGTCGTAGGGGCCGGCCAGCGCCAACACCAGAGCGCCGGCGGCAACCGGCACACTCCAGCGTCTGCGGTGGTGCGCTATCACAGGGTCTCTCCCGGCTCTGCGGTAGGGCAGAGCACCTTCGTCCTCTGCCGTCCAGGTGGCGCCGCCCGACCGGTCGCAGGCACCGAGGGTGCTCGGACCCGTCCACAGGTGGCGTGAACGATCAGAGTCAAAGCTTGTGAACGACGAATGTCTAGATCACACTTGTGTCGTACATCGCCACGTGGCGATTCGCGCCACGGCCGTCCCAACTGCCATACGGACGGCGATCGCTGGGAGGCAACCGGTGCTGAGCGCCCTGGGTATCAGCGAGTTCGACGAACAGGTCTACCGCACCTACCTCACCACGTCGGACCGGACGATGACCGACATCGCCGCGGCCCTGGGCACCACGCCCAGCCGGATCAGACGCACCGTCTCCCGGTTGGTGGATCTGGGCATGCTGAGAAAGGAAGGACCCGGACAGTACCGGCCGGTCAGCCCGCACACCGCGCTGCGGACACTGCTGGCCAGACGCCGGGCCGAGAACGAGGCGGCGCTCACCGCGGTGTGGGGCACCGTCGACGACCTTGCGGACGAGTACCGCGCCCACCGACTGCAGGAGGATCCGACCGGACTGGTGGAGGTGATCACCGGCGAGGCGGAGATCACGCAGCGCGTCGCCGAACTGATGCAGTCGGTCCGCACCCACTTCTGGGTGCTCGACCGGCCTCCGTATCTCGGGCCCTACAGCACCGAGTTGGAAGAGGCCCTGACGATGGACCTGCTGGGCCGCGGCGTCGACATACGGTCGGTGTACACCCAGGAGGCACTGGCGCAGCCGGGCCGCTTCGAGCTGATCACCCACCTCGCCCAGATCGGCGAACAGGCCCGCATACTGCCGACCCTCCCCTTCAGGCTGCGCATCATGGACCGACGCGTCGCACTGGTCGCACTGGTCCCGGGCCGCTACGACAGGATCGCCGTCGTCCACCAATCGGGCCTGCTGGACGCGCTCCTCGAGTTGTTCGACTCCTACTGGCAGCGTGCGCAGTCCCTCGCCGGGACCGCTCCGGCGACGCCCGACGGGCCGAGCCCGCAGGACCTGCTGCTGCTGAAGATGATGCAGGCGGGCTACAAGGACCATGCCATCGCACGGCAGTTGGGCACGAGCGCGCGCACGGTGACCCGCCGGATCGGCGCGATCGCATCGGGCCTCGGCCTCGAAACCCGCTTTCAGGTGGGCGCCGAGGCCGCCAAGAGGGGCTGGATCTGACCTCCGGCCCGCACCGAACGGCCCGTCACCTACCCGCCGACCGGGTTGCCAACGCCACTTCACCTCGCGCTCCAGGGGTGCAGCGAGATCCGGACGGGGCTTTTTGATCTGGTCTTTCACGTACCGCTCGACGGTGCGCTGGGAGATCCGCAGCATCCGAGCGACCGCCCCAGTACGCTTGTACTGCTTGACCAGGTAGCGCATCTACGCAGGCGCGCTCTTGGGGGCTGGACGGGTGAACGCCTTGTGGATCGCGGCGTCCAGGCCGTCCCCGAACATGCTCATCGTCGCCTTCTCCTATTCGCCGTCCACCACGCCGGCAGCCGGTCCACCCCGTCGATGGCCGGCACCACGTCAGCGGCGTATGCCAGGGCGCGGTCGACGTCGCAGAGCTCCCGGTGGATCCCACCCCTGGATGCCCTAAGGACGTCTTTTTCAGCCATTCCCCTATAACACCCCTGTACGGAAAGGTACTTCCGTACAGGTGCACGCTCCTGACATCTTGCATCCACCACTCGTTTCGTACGGCCGCGCCGGTGCCCTCAGCACGGTCGGGCCGTCTCCGGAGGACGCATTGATACCCCACATATCGAGCCGGACCAGACGCACGCTGGCCTTGGCGGCCACGCTCGGTGCCGCCCTCGCGTTCAGCGCCCCGGGCGCCCTCGCGGGCACGCTCCCCATCGGCCCCTCCCCCGCGCCAGCCGGCAAGGCCCACGCTGCGGCCGCCGTGCCGGCTTCCCCGAGTGCGACCTGGGTGGCCGGCACGCGTGCCTACCTCGTGATCACCGCCCCCGGTGACAGTTCGGCGGTCCGCTCCGCGATCGCGGCCAACGGAGGCACCGTCTTCTCGAACTTCGACGCCATCGGCGTGATCGTCGCCCACTCGGCGTCCAGCACATTCGCCGCCACCATGCGCGGCGTCGCCGGCGTGCAGCAGGTCGGCGCCACGCGCACCTCGGACGTCCCGGCCGCCGCCTACAACCCGGCGCTCCCGGCCAATCCGGCCCAGGCCTCGACCCCGGCAGGAGAACCGGTCAGGGCCGACATGAGCCAGATCAAGGCCGATCAGGCCTGGGCCGTGAACCCGGGCTCCGCTTCCGTCACGGTCGGCATCCTGGACACCGGTGTGGACGACCAGCACCAGGACCTGGCGCCCAACTTCGACGCGGCCGACTCGGTCTCCTGCGCCTACGGCAAGCCCGACACCCGTGTCGGCGCCTGGCGGGACGTCGACACGCACGGCACCCACGTAGCGGGCACCATCGCCGCGGCCAAGAACGGTAAGGGCGTTATCGGCGTGGCCCCCGGGGTGAAGATCGCCGCGGTCCGGGTCGCTGAGCCGGGCAACTCCTTCTTCTTCGCCGAGAACACCATCTGCGGCTTCGTCTGGGCCGGCGACCACGGCTTCAAGGTCACCAACAACAGCTACTACACGGACCCGTGGCAGTACAACTGCCCGGACAACATCGACCAGGCCGCCATCATCGAAGGCGTCAAACGCGCCCAGGAGTACGCCGAGGGCAAGGGTTCCCTCCAGATCGCCGCCGCGGGCAACGAGAACTACGACCTCGCCCACAAGACGACCGACTCCGCGAGCCCGAACGACTCGACGCCGGTCACCCGCACGATCACCAACGCCTGCCTCGACATCCCGACCGAGCTGCCGGGCGTGGTCACGGTCGCGGCCAACGGCACGGGTGTCACCAAGGCCTCGTTCTCCAACTACGGGCAGGGCGTCATCGACGTCGCGGCGCCGGGCAGCAACGTGTACTCCACCGTCCCCGGCGGAGGCTACGGCAGCAAGAGCGGCACCTCGATGGCCACCCCACATGTGGTCGGCGTGGCGGCGCTCATCGCCAGTGCCAACCCGGGCATCACCCCGGCGCAGCTCCGCGCCAAGCTGGCCGCCCAGGCAAACGACATCGCCTGCCCCTCGGACAGCCGCTGCACGGGCACGACGGCCAACAATTCGTTCTTCGGCGAAGGACAAGTCGACGCCCTCAAGGCCGTCGCGACCACCCCGCCGCCCGGTCAATACTTCGAGAGCCTCACGGACTTCGCCATCAACGACAACGCAACCGTGGAGAGCCCCATCGCCGTGACCGGCGTGACCGGCAACGCCCCGGCCACCCTCAAGGTGGGTGTGGACATCAAGCACACCTACATCGGTGACCTGAAGGTCGACCTGGTAGCGCCGGACGGCACCGTGTACACGCTGCACAACCACACCGGCGGCAGCGCCGACAACATAGCCCAGACCTACACCGTGAACGCCTCATCGGAGGTCGCGAACGGCACCTGGAAGCTGCGCGTCAACGACAACGCCGCCTCCGACACAGGCAAGATCGACGCCTGGAACCTGACCTTCTAAGAGTCATCCCGTAATGGGATGCCGTCCGACCAGTTCCCGTTCGGGTGTGCCGCCGCTGGCGGGGCGTTCCCTAGTGGGGCGGCTGCTCCGACGTGGGCCTTGTGCCGCTTGTTCGCGGGTCGGGTCTCATTCGGGGTGGGCCCGGTACCGGTCGGTGGTGTTCTGCCGAGCAGAGGCCTGGCGTCCGGGGGTTCCCGGACGGCGGGCTGCCGCGTGGGTGCGGCCCCGGGTGGGGCGGGCACCGCGCTGCGGTTGACTCGGCAGGGCTTCTTGCAGCCCTTCTGCGAAAAGTATCTGTGTCATGCGGGCCTGGACGGTGTCCAGGCCCGCAGTGCTGGGGGCGTCGGGGTCCGTGAGCCGGACGTGTGCGGCGAGGGCTGCGGAGACCATGTCGCGGTCGGCGATGAGGCCGCAGGCTTCGCAGCGGTGGACTCGGTCGGCGAGCGTCTTCTTTACTTCGGCGCCGCACAGGCAGGTCTGCGACAGCTTCGTCGTGAACGTTGATGCGCGGAGCATCCGTCCGCCGGTCTTCTCGCATTCGCGGCTGATGACGGTGATGAGCCGACCAGGAGTGGTGGCCTGGAGGGCTTTGCCCCACAGGCGGTACCACGTGCGGATGGGGGTGTTGCAGCAGTCCGCTCACCCACGTCGTCCCCGTGTCGAGCCGGGTCTCGAGGCGGGTCACGGTCTCCTCGTCGCAGGCGAACAGGGCCAGGCACAGCTCCGGGCCGATGAACCGCGCCAACGACCGCACCAGCGCCAAGGGGTGAACGGCGAGGACGGCCCGGAATCCGGCAGCGCGTTCCCAGGTGGTGCTCCCGAATCTGAGGCACGGGGCAACTACCGGCCTGGTAGTGATGAGGTCGGTCCTGGTCCAACTCCGCCCGAACCGGGCATCGTAAGGGACACAGACGGGCACCAGAGAACCTGTCAAACCGCTCGATAGAGGCCTGACTTGGGATTTCGTGTAATCCAATCAGGCGGCATCGGGCATTTTCGAGCCCGTTGTGGGCTCCCTTGCTGCAAAAGCTGGTTGGTATAAATGTCCGGCAAGACCGGGCACACCGTGCCCGGACCGGGTACGGAAGGCGGGTGAGCGCGATGAACGCCGAAGAGCGTCAGAGCCGGATCCTCGCGCTTGCGCGTCAGCAAGGACAGGTCACGGTCACGGTCACGGCCGCCGACCTGAGCGTCGCGCCGGAGACGATCCGCCGCGACCTCGGTGTCCTGGAACGCCGGGGGCTGCTGCGCCGCACATACGGCGGTGCCTACCCCGTCGAGGGCGCGGGATTTGAAACAGGCCTCCCCGAGCGGGAGACCCTGCACGTCAAGGACAAGCGCCGGATCGCCGCCGAGGCGGTCAAGCTCCTCGGTGACGCAGAGACCGTGTTCGTGGACGAGGGGTACACCCCACAGCTCCTCGCCGCACTCCTCCCCAGTGACCGGCCCCTGACCGTGGTCACCGCGTCGCTCTCCACCGCAGCAGCGATCGCGGACTCTCCGCAGGTCACCGTACTGCTCCTGGGGGGCCGGGTCCGCGCCCGAACCCTCGCCACGGTGGGCTCGTGGGCCTGCGCCATGCTCGAACGATTCGTGATCGACCTGGCCTTCCTCGGGTCGAACGGCATCTCCCGCGAACTCGGCCTCACCACACCGGATCCGGTGGTCGCCGATGTCAAGGCCAAGGCGCTGGCCGTTTCGCGCCGACGCGTCTTCATGGGCCACCACAGCAAATTCGGCGCGAGCAGCTTCTGCCGCTTCGCCGGCGTGGACGACTTCGAGGCGATCGTCACCGACACCGGGCTCTCCAGCGCCGAGGCACACCGCTACTCACTGATGGGACCCCGCGTCCACCGGGTCTGACCCCGACCCACCCCACACCGCCCGGAGCGCCTCCGCCGAAGCCGCTCGGACGGCACCCCCTTGCCTGCCCGATCCCACATTCCTCCCCTTGCCTCACCGCTCACACCCGTTACTTCCAGGAAAGGAACGATCATGAACTCGAGAAGAACTGTCCTGCGACGCACCGGGCCGCTCGGCGCACTCGCCCTGTGCGGCGCGCTGCTCACGGCCTGCGCCGGCGCCGGGGGCTCGGGAGGCGGCTCCGGCGCGCACTCCATCAATGTGCTGATGGTGAACAACCCTCAGATGGCGGACCTCCAGAAGCTCACCGCGGACAACTTCACGAAGGAGACCGGCATCAGGGTCAACTTCACTGTGCTCCCCGAGAACGACGTCCGCGACAAGATCACCCAGGACTTCTCCAGTCAGGCCGGCCAGTACGACGTGGCGACGATCAGCAACTACGAGACGCCGATCTACGCCAAGAACGGCTGGCTCGCCCCGCTGACTTCGTACGCGAAAAAGGACACCGCCTTCGACCAGGCCGACATCCTGCCCGCGATGCAGGAGTCGCTGACCGCCTCCGGCGAGATATACGCCGAGCCCTTCTACGGCGAGTCGTCCTTCCTCATGTACCGCAAGGACGTCTTCGAGAAGAAGGGGCTGACCATGCCGGCCAACCCCACCTGGCAGCAGGTCGCCGACCTGGCCGCGAAGGCCGATGGCGCCGAGTCCGGGATGAAGGGCATCTGCCTGCGCGGCCTGCCGGGCTGGGGCGAGGTGATGGCCCCGCTGACCACGGTGGTCAACACCATGGGCGGCGCCTGGTTCGACAAGGACTGGAACGCCGAGGTCGACAGTGCCGCCTTCACCAAGGCGACCAAGTTCTACGTCGACTTGGTGCGCAAGCACGGTGAGGCGGGCGCCCCGCAGTCGGGGTTCGCCGAGTGCCTCAACAACATGACCCAGGGCAAGGTCGCCATGTGGTACGACGCCACGAGCGCGGCCGGTTCGCTCGAGTCCAGCGACTCGCCGGTGGCCGGCAAGATCGGCTACGCACCCGCGCCGGTCGACCGGACCAAGAGCTCGGGCTGGCTCTACACCTGGGCCTGGGGCGTGCAGAAGGCGAGCAAGAACCAGGACGACGCCTGGAAGTTCATCTCCTGGGCCTCCAGCAAGCAGTACGAGGAACTGGTCGGCGAGAAGCTCGGCTGGTCCCGTGTCCCGGCAGGCAAGCGCACCTCCACCTACGAGAACGCCAAGTACGTCGCCGCTGCCTCGGCCTTCGCCGACGCCACCGCGAGCGCGCTGAAGTCGGCCGACCCGCAGAACCCGGGCGTGCAGGCCCGGCCCGCGCCGGGCATCCAGTTCGTGGGGATCCCCGAGTTCACCGACCTGGGCACTCAGGTCTCCCAGCAGATCAGCTCCGCCATCGCCGGCAAGACCAGCGTCGAGGACGCGCTCAAGGCCGGCCAGGAACTCGCCGAGAAGGTCGCCGCCAAGTACGCGGACAAGTGATCCCTCCCCGATCCACCCGACGCCTGCGGACCCCCGGTCCCGCACCTGCGGGATCGGGGGTCCGGAGGCCCAGCGGAGACACACCGATGACCCTCACGCACTCGCTCATCAGACGTACCCGCGCGCCGCAGACCGCCCAACAGGCCCTTTCACGGCGATCTCGCGGGGCCTGGGCCCGGCGGGCCCCACTGCTTCCGGCCCTGATCTTCATGATCGTGGTGACCCAGTTGCCGTTCGTCGGCACCGTGGCGATTTCGTTCATGCGCTGGAACGCGCTCGAACCGGACAACAAGGCCTTCGCGGGCCTGGACAACTACAAGGAGGCGGTGACCGACCCGCAACTGCGCTCGTCCCTGCTGACCTCCGTCATCCTGACCGTCGTCGTGGTCCTGGTCAGCCTGCTCCTGGGACTCGGACTGGCGCTGCTCCTCGACCGCCGGTTCCGCGGCCGCGGCCTCGTCCGCACCATGCTGATCACGCCGTTCCTCGTCGTGCCCGTGGCCTCCGCGCTGCTGTGGAAGCACGCGCTGTACAACGCCACCTACGGGCTGATCAACGGCTCACTGACCTGGCTGTGGAACCTGTTCGGCAGCAACGACGCGCCGCAGCCCGACTGGCTGTCCTCGCTGCCGCTGATGTCCGTGGAGGCGTCGTTGATCTGGCAATGGACGCCCTTCATGATGCTGATCCTGCTGGCCGGACTGCAGAGCCGCCCCATGGACACCGTCGAGGCGGCCCGCATGGACGGCGCGACCACCTGGCAGATCTTCCGCTACCTCACCCTCCCCCACCTGCGCCGTTACCTGGAACTCGCCGCCCTGCTCGGCAGCATCTACGTCGTCCAGAACTTCGACGCCGTCTTCACCCTCACTGGCGGCGGCCTGGGCACCGCCAACCTGCCCTACACGGTTTACGAGACCTTCTACCAGGCGCACGACTACGGGCAGGCCTCCGCGGAGGGCGTCATCGTCGTCCTGTGCTCCCTCCTCGTGGGCAGCCTGGCGCTCCGGACCGTCTCGTCCCTGCTCCGAGAGGAGACCCGCTGATGGCCACGACAACCGCTGACGCCCCCACCGAACGGCGCAGACGCGGCGCGCTCGGCCTGCTGGCCTGGCTCTGCGGAGTCCTGTTCTTCCTGCCGGTCGCCTGGATGGTGCTGACCTCGCTGCACGGCGAGTCCGACGCCGCCACCAACCCGCCCAGCCTGGGGGCGCCGCTCACCCTCCAGGGATACAAGGAGTTCTTCGGAGCCGGCACCGGGGTCTCCCCCTGGCCGCCGTTGATCAACTCCTTCTCCGCGAGCCTCCTGTCGACGCTGCTGGTGCTGGTGCTGTCCACCCCTGCCGCCTACGCGCTGTCCATCAAGCCTGTGCGCAAGTGGTCGGACGCGATGTTCTTCTTCCTGTCCACCAAGATGCTGCCCGCGGTGGCCGGACTGCTGCCGATCTACCTGATCGCGAAGAACAGCGGAATGCTCGACAACGTCGTCCTGCTGGTCATCCTCTACACCTCGATGAACCTCCCGATCGCGGTCTGGATGATGCGCTCCTTCCTGGCCGAGGTCCCCGCCGAGATCCTGGAGGCGGCCTCCATCGACGGCGCCGGACTCCCCACCGTCCTCACCCGGATCGTCGCCCCGGTCGTCGCCCCCGGCATCGCCGCCACCTCGCTGATCTGCTTCATCTTCAGCTGGAACGAACTCCTCTTCGCCCGGGTGCTCACCGGGGTCGTCGCCGGCACCGCACCCGTGTTCCTCACCGGCTTCGTCACCAGCCAGGGCCTGTTCCTGGCCAAGGTGTGCGCCGCCGCCGTCTGCATCTCCCTGCCGGTCCTCATCGCCGGATTCGCCGCCCAGGACAAGCTGGTCCAGGGCCTGTCCCTTGGAGCAGTCAAGTGAAAGCCGCCGTCATCAGCTCGCCCGGCCAGGTCGGCGTCGAAACCGTCGACGACCCCACACCGGGCCCCGGCCAGGTGGTGATCAAGGTCGCCGCCTGCGGCCTGTGCGGCACCGATCTCCACATCCTCCAGGGCGAGTTCGCGCCCACCCTGCCCATCGTTCCCGGGCACGAGTTCGCCGGCGAGATCGTCGCCCTGGGCTCCAGGGTCAGCGGCCTCGAGGTCGGCGACCGGGTCGCCGTCGACCCCTCGCTGTACTGCCACGAGTGCCACTACTGCCGTATCGGACGCGGCAACATGTGCGAACGCTGGAACGCCATCGGCGTCTCGGTCCCCGGCGGCGCGGCCGAGTACACGGTCGCTCCCGCCGCCAACTGCGTGAAGCTTCCGGACCACGTCCGCACCGAGGACGCGGCCCTCATCGAACCGCTGTCCTGCGCGGTACGCGGCTACGACATCCTGCGCTCCACCCTCGCCAGCAATGTGCTGATCTACGGTTCGGGCACCATGGGCCTGATGATGCTCGAACTCGCCAAGCGCACCGGCGCGGCCACCGTCGACGTCGTGGACATCAACGAGGACCGGCTCAGCACCGCCCGCACCCTCGGGTGCAGCAACGCTGTGACCACTGCCGACACGATAGAGCGTCCGCGCGGCTGGGACGTGGTCATCGACGCCACGGGCAACGCCAAGGCCATCCAGGACGCCCTCGGCCGAGTCGGCAAGGGGGGTACGTACCTGCAGTTCGGCGTCTCCGACTACGCGACGCGCGTGACGATCGACCCGTATCGCATCTACAACCAGGAGATCACCATCACCGGCTCCATGGCGGTCCTGCACAGCTACGAACGAGCCGCCGAGCTGTTCGCCGCCGGAGTCCTCGACCCGGACCTCTTCATCAGCGACCGGCTCCCGCTGGACGACTACGCCGCAGCGCTGCAGCAGTTCCAGGCCGGCAAGGGCCGCAAGATCCAGGTGCTGCCATGACCACCAGTCTCCCGGCGCTCGTCGTCGGCGAAGCACTCGTGGACCTCATCGCCGATCCCGACGGCCCGAGCCGCAGCCACCCCGGCGGCAGCCCCGCCAACGTGGCCCTGGGTCTGGGCCGACTCGGGCACCCGGTCCGGCTCGCCACCCGCGTGGGACATGACGACTTCGGCCACCTTCTGCAAAGGCACCTGAAGCACAGCGGAGTCGAGCTGACGACGGGATCCGTGATCGACGCCGCCACCTCCACGGCAACCGCCGTACTCGATGCGGCGGGTGCCGCGCGGTACACCTTCGACATCACCTGGGCACTGCCGACGGCCGTCGAGAAAGCGCTGCTCGAGGTCCCGGCGGTGCACGTCCACACCGGATCGATCGCCACCGCCCTGAGCCCGGGAGCAGACCAGGTCCTCACGGCCTTGCGCGCCCTGCAGCCCTCGGCCACCGTCTCCTACGACCCGAACCTGAGACCCGCGCTGCTCCGCTCCCCGGGGGAGGAACGTGAACGGGTGGAGCAATTCGTCGCCCTCAGTGATGTGGTGAAGGCCAGCGAAGAGGATCTCGCCTGGCTCTACCCGGGCGAGACCCCTGACATGACGGCAGCCCGCTGGGCACGAAGCGGCCCCGCTCTGGTCGTCCTCACCCGAGGAGCCGACGGCGCCCAGGCGTGGTGGCGGCACGGTTGCCAGGACATCGCACCGGTCCCCGTGCGGGTGGTGGACACGGTGGGAGCGGGCGACGCCTTCATGGCCGGGCTCGTCAGCCGCCTCCTGCACGCAGGACTGCTGGGCGGCGGCCCCGGGACGGAGGCGGAAACGGCACGCACGGCACTGCGCACGGCAACCGACACCGACCGGCTACCCGCGATCCTCGGCGAGGCCGTGGCGACGGCCGCCCGCGCAGCCGCCCTCACCTGCGCACGCGAGGGAGCGGACCCACCCACCGCGGCAGAACTGATGTGACGGACAGGTAGGCCGCCCGACTCCCCGGCCAGACGGCCTACCTCTCCCCAACCCGGCCCATCGCACCAGGTGCGGCGCAGGCACCGCGACCCAGCAGTCCAACAGCGGCGGCTCGGAGGCCGTGCCGCCGACCGGTGCGAAATCCTGGCGCCGGAGATAGGGCGCGACCGTGTCGGTGAGCACGGTCTCGAGAGTGCCGGCTTAGCGTTTCGGGCTTTCGAGCTGAACGACCAGCCCTGGCATGGCCACGGCCCCCGGCGTGAACTCGGCGGGTCCTACCGGGGAACAGAGAGTGTGACCATATACGTCAGAGACGGAGACCCCGTGACCGGCCCACCGGACGTCGGGCACGACGACCACGAGCACCACCACGATGACTCGTCCGCCATTGCCCAGTCCCTGCGGCGGCCCGAGGTCTTCGCCGTGCTGTACAGCCGGTACGCCGCCGATGTCCACCGCTACGTCATGCGGCGGCTCGGCGACGCGGCCGCCGACGACCTTACGGCCGACACCTTCCTCACAGCGTTCCGGGCCCGCTCACGCTACGACCTGACCCGCACGAACGCCCGGCCCTGGTTCTACGGCATCGCCGCCAACCTGATCAGCAAGCAACGCCGCACCGAGGAGCGCGCCCTGAGGGCGCTCGCCCGCACCGGCCACGACTCGGTCACCGAGTCCTGGGTCGATCACGCGGACGACCGGGTCACCGCGCAGGCCGCCCACCGCCTCCTCGCCGGCGCGCTCGCCTCACTGTCCGGCGGCGACCGGCACGTACTGCTCCTCGTCGCATGGGCCGACCTCAGCTATCAGGAGGTCGCCGAGGCGCTCTCCATCCCGGTCGGCACCGTCCGTTCCCGGCTCAACCGGGCGCGCAGAAAGGTGCGCTCCGCGCTGGGCGACAACCCCACCCTCGTGCAGGATTTCGCCCCGGAGGCCGGCCATGGATGAGATGACGACGCTGAAGACCTTCCGGCCGGACGCGCCCGCCGCTGACCGGGCCCGGCTGGCGCCCGGGCGGCAGAGGCTGCTGGACGCCGCCGCCAAACAAACGCAGCACCGCCGCTTTTGGCCACGGGCCGGCTGGAAGCTCGCCGCGGCGGGCGCTGCCGCCGGGGTGGCGGTGGCGGCAGTACTGGTGGCACAGGTGACGCCGGTGACCGACACCCACCGGGTGGGGGCCGAGCACGCCACATCCGCCGAACCCACCGACGGTCAGTGGCTCTACCAGAAGACCCTGACGCGGCAGTCGACGCTCAACTTCCGCGACGACCTCAATCCCGTCCCCGACAAGAACTCCCCGCCATACTGGGAGTTCACGGAAGAGACCTGGACCCAGTACGGCAGCGGCAAGACCCGCCGCACGCTGCTGAACGGCGTCCTGGACTCGGTGACCAGCCAGGCGCTCACCGGATCACCGAAGAAACTGCGCCAGAGGCTGGAGAAACTACCGAGCGAGCCGCGGCCACTGCTGCGCTCCCTGGCCCAGGTGATCCACTTCGGGGGCGACTACCAGCACATCGAGTACACGTTCTCCAGCACCGACACCATCCCGTCCGACGTCCGCCTGTCGCTCTTCCGCGCCCTCAAAACGATCCCTGGCGTGGTGGTCCGTCCACAGCTCGTCAAGGACGCCATGGGCAGGCCTGCCCTGGCCATCCACCCCTCGGACGACAACCCGTTCACCAAGGAGACCCACCGCCGCGACGAGCTGCTCCTCGATCCAGAGACCTACGAGTACCGGGGTGAACGCACGATGATGCTCGTCGGCGGAATGATCGACTCCAAGGTCACGACAGAGGAAACCCTGATCAGGGTCACAGCCGTGCAAAAGTTCGAGACTGCCGTGAACAAGCCCGGCGTGCGTCCCTGAGCCAGTCCTCTCCGACAGGGAGGCCGATGACGGCACCACCCATCCCGCCGAAGCCCTCTTGCCGGCAGGAACGCGGACGAGGGCAGTACCGGCGCCTGTGACTGAGCGTCGTGGTTGGCCCGTCCGGCCAACCACGGCGCACTCCGCAAGCCACGCGGCCACGGCGCTGGACCTACCGCCGCCTCCCACCGCTCGACGACATTCTGGCCGTCAACCTGAAATGGCTGGCCGGCCACCGCCACCCCGCAACGCCAGCCGCCCTGGCGCGACGACGCCAGTCCTCGAGGCGTTCGCGTGGCCGCGCCCGCTGATCGAAGGAGCCGAAGCCACTGACGACCCGACAGCAGTGCTGCCCGCCGCAAGTTCAGGCCGATTCATTTTCCCCGGGCGCGGCGCCGTTCCTCGGCGTTGACATACGAAGGGCTTCTGTCCCCCACAGCGGACTGCCGGCCATCACCTCCACGTCGGGTTGAGCAGTCAGCAGGTGGGCTCGGTGTCCTCCCATGTACCACGAGTGTCCGCCGTGACGTACCCCATACTGGCGCGTGCCGCATCGACTTGTTCCCACGTGTCCGGTGTGACCGTGTCGGGTGCCATGACCGACAGGTAATCCCCCAGGACAACCTCGCCGTATTGGACGATGAGGTTCTTGTAGTCGGAGGGAAATTCCAGCTCCCAAGCCTCCTCGACCGCTGACCAATCGACGGCTAGGCCGCTACCCGGCCGTGGAGGCAAGAGTTCTGTCAGGGCCACATCCTCGTGTTCGGCAGCCCCGACCCCGCCGAGCCCGGCCCCTCGCGAGTCCGAGGGCTGTTCGGGCTGGCAACCGTTGTCTGGGGGCGAGCCCTTGCTCTGCCGGTTGCTGTCGCGCCTGTCCTCACCGAAGTCCCTGTGCCGTCGCCGCCGCGAACACCGCCGTCACCCAGGTCCACAGCACGGCCAGCCCGACATGACCTGCGGTGCGCAGGCGGTGGCCGCGCCAGGTGTGGGGGGAGAAGTAGGCGAACTCCATGATCCAGCGCAGGCCCCAGAACAGGGTCTGGCCGCAGAGCAGGAACGTCGGTAGGGGTGCGCCGGTGAGCAGGTCGGGTGCGAAGGCCAGGGGAAGGGTGCCGAGAAGTGCGCAGGTCAGTGCGATGAAGAACATGTGTGCGTAGGAGACTTGGCGGGTGAGCAGACTGCTGGCGCGCAGGTCGGCGGGCCAGCCCAGTATGCGCGGGAGTGCGACGTGCACCAGCCCCATGAGGATCAGGGCGACGCCGACCAGGCGCAACTGGGTCGTAAGGCTGAGGAGTTGATTCACTTTCGATCCTTGGTGAAGGCGAATGCCGTGATCAGGCCTGCGAATCGGTGCTCGGCGCCGTGTTTCAGCTCTGCGTGGGCGGCGAGCCGCAGCCATTCCTGGCGGGGCAGGAAGTGCCAGGCGCCTGGCCCGAACACGGCCGTGTTGGCCGCGTCTCGCAGGTGTTCGGCGACCAGCAGCGTGCCGCCCGGTCGCAGCAGCCGGGCGCATTCGGTGAACAGCAGCTCCCGGTCCTCTGCGCGGCGCAGTTCGTGCGCGGCGAAGACGAGCAGGACGGTGTCGGCCGAGTGCGATGGGTGCGGTAGCGCCTGTGGGCGGCCTGATGCCGCGTGGGCGGGGGGAGGCACGCGGCGTCGGGCGCGGCGCAGGGACCCTTCACCTGTCAGGGCCTGGTCATACAGGTCGATGGCGGTGCGCCGGGCCTGCGGCCAGCGTGCGGCGAGCGGGCCGCTCACCTCGTCCAGGCCGGTGCCCACCACCACGTACGCCGACGGGACACGGGGCAGCAGCGCCTCCAGCCAGTCGTAGGTGTACAGGCCGGAACGGTCGTAGACGTACCAGCTCGCCGCCGTGGCGGTACACAGCAGAGTGAGCGCCGCTGCCGATCCCGTCCAGGCGAGGGGGCGCAGTGCACGAGGCAGGCGTGAAGCGAGGAGGGCCGCGGCTGCCACGGTGGCCGCGCCTGCCACGTACTGGGGCCAGTTGTAGGAGATGACGTCGCGGACGCCGGAGTGCCGCGGCGTCACCGTATGCCGCCGTTCTCGGTGCGGCGCACGCCGCGGTGCCAGCCGTAGTCGACGCTCGCGACGTGGAAGGCGTTGGCGAGGACGGGGTGGGTTCCGGCGAGCGGGCCGTGGTCGAAGAAGGTCAGCCGTTGCACATCGACATGGACCGGCTGTGGGTCCCACTGCGTACGGAATGCCTTGACCACGATCACGGAGCGGGTCTGGGGTTCGTACTCGAAGGTGTAGGGCAGGGGGCCGGCGAAGCGGCGGGTGCTTCGGGCATCGGCGAAGGGGCTGTGCGGGGGCAGCGGCGCGGGAGCGCTGCGCAGGTCGGCGCGCACCCGCAGGTCGGCGTGGCCGTCGGCGCTGTCGACCCGGATTTCCAGGGTGTCGTTGGTGGCGTGCGAAGTGATGTGGGCCAGGCGGTAGTTGTAGCGGGTGAACAGATTGCCGCCCAGCCTCATCAGCCGGGTGTCGGTGTCGCTGCGCAGGATGCGCAGCCCCCGCATGGTCCGTCCGCCAGGGGTGCGGAAGCGGGTGAAGACGCGGTAGCCGGTCAGCAGGAAGTCGCGGCCCAGCCGCGCGGGCAGGAACGCCGGCCGCAGGGCACGGGTGTCGACCAGGGCGGCCGCCACGAAGCCGTACTCCACGCCCTGCTCGCCGCGACGGTACGTGTCGAGCTCCAGGCCCGGTGGCACCAGCGGGTGCAGCACCTCGGCGGGCAGGGCGTATGTCAGGACGAGCGAGTGCGCGAAATGCGTGCTCATCGCAATGGGGTGACGTTGCACCAAGTGCCTCACGGGTCGATCCTCCTGTCCTGTGTGCCCGCGGGGTCCGCGCCCAGCCGCACGACGCGTACGACGCCCCACAGCGCCGACCGGTCCTGCGCCGCCCAGCCGGGTCCTGTCGTTGTGGGCTCGCGAAAGCTGCGCAGGACGACGATGCCGCCGGGTCGCACGGCACGACGCACGGCGGCGCGCAGCCGGCCGGCGAAGGCGGGTCCGGGCCCGTCGAGCACGTTCGAGAGGGTCACCGCGTCGTAGGCGGCCCGCGGCGCCTGTTCCAGCACGTCGAGCACGTCGGCGTGGACGAGGCGGACGTCCGGCGCGAACAGCGGCTGTGTCCCTGGAGGTTCGATCCCCGCGAGCAGCCGCCACATCCAGGGGTTACGGGTATTGGGATGCCCGGCGACGGTCCGTCCCAGGCGCCGTCTGAGTACCTCGTCGAAGCGGGCCGGGACCGCATGCGCGAACGAGGGGCGCAGTGCCACCGCAAGCGCCCCGCCCGGCCGCAGCGCGAGCCGCATCAGGCGTCCCAGCCCCGGGCCGTCCAGAGCAGTACGCCAGCGTTGGGCCTGTTCCGCCGGATCGCCGAGGGCAAGAAAGGCGCGCAGTGCGGGTCCGCGCCAGGCCGGTAGCAGCACACCGGCCGTTCCACGGCCCAGCCGCATCAGCGTCTCGGCGGAGCCTTCCGCGGTGGCTCCGCCCGCGAGCCGGTCACGCGCGTAGGCGAGTTGTACCGGATTGACGTCGACGGCTGTCACGTCGTGACCGGCCTGCTGCAGGGCGGCGGCGGTGTCGCCCGCGGAGGCGATGCACAGCACCCGGGCCCCAGTGCTGGGCAGTGCGCCGAGTTCGACGCCGCAGTCCTCGTACATCCGCGCGAACAAGAGGCGAGGTCCGCCTGACCCACTGATGATCCGGCCGCGTGCCCACGGTGTGTCACTCATCGGACCGCCGCTCTGGGCGATGTCCGTCCCACCAGCCAGATCAAAGCTACAAAGGCCAGATTCTGTGTGAGCATCCGCCCCGGTTCCGTTATGTGATCCACGCCGAACAGCACTCCGCCCGCGTTGAACACCACCACGAGCGCCGTCTGCACGACAGCGGCAGACCGCGCCCACAGCCCGGAGAGCACCCACACACCGATGGCCGCCTCCGCGATGCCGATGGCGATCAGTGCCGCCGTCACCGCCCAAGCCGGCATATGGGGAACGTCCCCGACAATGGCCCGCTGATCCTCCCGCCCCGGCCAGACCTTGCACCACAAGCCCTCGTAGAACCACACCAGAGCAACAGCCCGCGCCAACACCCCGTACCTCTCCCCCGCCACGCGTCGATCTCCTCGTCCTTCGAGTGGCGCATCTGCGGCGGCCGGTACGTCGGACGCACCGGTGCGGTGCGCAGCTGGAGAAGCAGTCCCGATCAAAAAGTCCATGGACACCACACCCGATCACTAATTTGAACACGTTCAAGAACAGCATACGCGTGGGCGATTGCGGGCGTTGGGTCTGAGGCGCAGAGCCTCTGCCGAGGTGGAGCGTGGTGGTGCCGTAAGGGCCGGCGGCCGGTACAGGCGAGCCGTTGTCTCAGCGATCCCGAGGTCCTCGCTGGAGAAGCGTTCCGGGTTGCCGCCCGCGGCCACCAGCAGGGCAGCCGCGCTGTCCGGCCCGACCACCTGGATCTCCAGCGGCTTTGGCGCGTGCGAGTGGAGCGTGACGGTCATGCGTCGAGTGAGATCGCGGACCTCAACGGTGAGGTTCTGCTGGACGCCGGACAGGCCGCGGGCGGTCAGTGAGCGCAGAAGAGCGAGCCACCCGGCGCCGTCCTCGGCCGAGGCGACGTCCAGGCCGAGGATCTCGCGGTGCCCGTCGGCGTTGACACCGACCGCGACCAGGGGCGTGGACGTTGACGATGCGGCCGCCATCGCGGACGTTCTGCGTCAGGGCGTCGACCCGGACGAACGCACATGGCCCGGCGTCCAGCGGCCGGTTGCGAAACGCGGCAACCTGCTCGTCCAGGTGCTTGGCCATCGCGCTGACCTGGGACTTCGGCAGTTGGGTGACGTCGAGGGACTCGGCGGGTTTCTCGACCCGTCGGGTGCTGACACCGAGCAGGTAGGCGGTGGCGACCACCGAGATCAGGGCCTGCTCGGCCCGTCGGCGTCGTTCGAGGAGCCAGTGCGGGAAGCAGCTGCCCTGGCACAGTGTGGGGACGGCGAGTTCGACGGTGCCGGCGCGGGTGTCCCACTCGCGTGGGCGGTAGCCGTTGCGGTGGCTGACGCGTTCGTCGCTGACCTGGCCCTATTCGGCGCTGCAGAGGGCATCGGCCGCCGCGGACATGGGCGCGTCGGCCAACGTCTTGACCACCGCGCGCAGCAGATCGGGACTCGCCGAGGCGAGGTGCTGCGCTCCACTGCCGTCGCCACCACAGGAAGCTTCCGCTCCCGTCGTCACCGCCGTCGTCCTGGACGGAACACCGGCACCGAGGCTCAGCTCGTCACGTGCGGCCACATCCGGCCCGACCTGCTGCACGACGGAGCCGTCACCGCCGTGGTCGCCGGGACGGACCATGCGCCGCTCGGCCGGCAGACCTCGTCGACGAGCCGCGCACGGTGTCCTGGTTCCCGTCCCCCGTCGGCGATCTCGGCGTCGGAGCTCCAGCGTTCCTCTTCGGCGTCCCGGCGGGGTCGAGGCAGTGGGCCGGTCGATGTCTCAGGAACGTCCCGATGTGTCGAGGTGTGCGAATACGACGACGTTGGACTCGTATTCGTGGGTGCTGCGGTTGTAGGTCCCGCCGCAGGTGATCAGCCGCAGCTGGGCGGTCGGGGCGTCGGCGTAGACCCGGGCGTTGGGGAAGTGGGCCTTGCTGAACGCCTGGACCGAGTCCACCTTGAAGCGGGCGGTGATGCCGTCGGCGCGGGTGATGTCCACAGTGTTGCCCGGCTTGAGGAAGCGCAGATACACGAAGATCGCCGCGCCGGTCTTGGTGTCGACATGTCCCACCACGACCGACGTTCCTCGTTCGCCCGGTGAGGCTCCGCCCTTGTACCAGCCCGCAAGGTTCTTGTTGGTGAGGGGTGGAGTGTTCAACTGTCCCGAAGGGGTCAGGGACACGTCCGTGAACGGTGCGTTCACCCCGATCTGCGGAATCACGATCCGTTTTGGTTCCGACCGCGGCAGCACGGGCCCCGAGGGACGTGCCATCGCATTTGGTCCCGGCAGCGGCGGGGCGACGGACGGGGGCGGTCCCGAAGGTGCGACCGAGTGCAGAGGTGTGGGCGGGGCGACGACGGCCGGTAGCTCCGGCGGCTTGGCATCAGCCGGAGGCGCCAGCGAGTGGTGGATGAGCAGGGCGCCCAGGGCCACCGCCGCGGCCGGCCACAGCAGAGCAGGGCCGACATGACGCGCGGGGGCTCGGCTGGGGGTCTCATCGGGCGGGGCCTGCTGCGCAAGAGTCATTAAACAAAGGCCTGTTCATCAACTGGGGCGGCGGTCGGACATCGGCGGGCCGGCGGGACGCCGGCACCGCGGCCGCAGCCGCGGGCACTGTCGTCCTTCCCAGGGCGACAGCGCCCGCGACCGAACGGCACCCGGCAAGGACCGATCAGGCCCTGACCGCATCCGACGTGCTCCGGCGCCGCAGCATGTAGGCACCCGCGCCGAGACCGCCAGCCAGGAGCAGGGAGCCTGCGGCCAGGCCGTTTCCGGACTCTGCCAGCCCGCCGCCGCCGGCCTTCACGCTGCCGCTCGGGGCCTGCTGCTTGTGGTGCGACTTGCCGCCCTTCTTCCACGGGTTGCCGCCTTCCTCGGCTCCCGCCTCGGCTCCGGAGTCGTCCCCAGCCGCGGCCGGCGCGTCACCCTCGGACTGGTCCTCGCCGTTCGGGCCTCCCTGCGACTGCTCGTCGTCGCTCGCCGCGTTGTCGTCGCCGTGCGACTCGCCGCCCTTCTTCTTCCATGAGTTGCTGCCGTCGTCGGCCAGAGCCATGGCCAGGGCACCGCCGCCGGCCTTCACACCGCCGCTCGGGGTCTGCTGCTGCTCGTGCGACTTGCCGCCCTTCTTCTTCCACGGGTTGCCGCCTTCCTCGGCTCCGGACTCGTCCCCTCCCATGTCCGGGGCGCCACCATCGGCCTGCGCGCCATCGTCCTCCCCGTTCTCCCCCGACGACTTGTGGTCGTGTTCCTTTCCGTGCTGTTTGCCGTGGCTGCCGTGGGAATTACCGCCGTCCGACGCCCGAAGTCCGACCAGCGACACGGCATGCGCGGCGGGAGCGGAGAGCGCGACGGCCGCGGCAACCGCCGCGGAGGCGAACATTGTCCGGGTCACTCGCATCAGAGGTAGTCCTTTCGCCGCCACCGCGAGGGCCGGCACCACGCCGGCACAGCGGAATCGCAGCAGCAACGTGACAACACTCAACCGACCGGCGCCCCTCACCACCGAAGGACACGGCCCAACGACCCAGCCCGTAGGCTGTTCGAGTGCCTTTAAGCCTAAAATCAACCCGGTCGGCAGCATCCCGTCACCACCAGCGAGCAGTGGCATTTCCGGGGTGCGAGTGCGCGTTCCGGTACCGATCGTCGCAGGCGCATTCCCTGATGACGCCGCATCAGGCCTTCCGGCCGTTGCTCCACGCCTTGGCACTCGCGCAAGGACGCGGGCTTCCGGTCCGTGACGGGATCTGGTCGACGATCGCCGCGGCCAGTGCTCCCCAGGAAACGGCAATCATCGACAGGGCGATCAGCGACCTGACCGCAGAGGCCACGCCGTACCTGATGCTCGACACCGAAGCCGAGCAGACCGTCTACCGTCTCGCCCACCGGCCCTTCACCGAACACTTCGCACAGTTCGGTCAGGAGCACGAACGCCTCCACCAAGTGATCACCGCGGCCCTGACCACGGACGCGGCCTGCCCGAAGCCGAACTCAACTCGTACGTCGCGCAGCACCTCCCCGCCCACGCCTGCGTTCCGCGTAATTCAGCGTCCTGGAGTCACGAATCTGAGGTCTGACCTGCACGGACATGGGTGAGGGCGCCTGAGAGGCGGTTCTCTAGGCGCTGGTGTTCGTGCTGGTCAGCGGGGTGCGGGTCGGAGCGCGATGATCTGCTTCGGTGCGGGCATGCTGAGTTTGGCCAGCAGGTCCCTCGGGGGCTTGGTGAGGGCAGTGACCTGGCGGAACAGGCCGGTAGGGCCGGTGAACGTACCGAGGTGGCGCCGGTCTAGGTCGCGGCGGACGGTCGTCCAGGTCGCGTCGGCAGTGGTCTCGATGATGCGGATCAGCAGCAGGGCGAGCCGGCAGAGGACGACGTGTGCGCGTATGCGTTCCTCGAGCCGGTGGTAGACGGGCCGCAGGTCGATGATCTGCTTCATGTCCCGCCAGCCCCGCTCGACTTCGAGGAGCTGTTTGTATCCGAGCGCGATGTCCTCGGCGGACAGGTCCGGGCCGGAGCATCGCAGCAGGTACTTGCCGTCGAGGTATTCCTCGGTCTTGATCTCCGCGGTGTCGATGCGGAGCTTGCCGGACGGGGTGGTGCGGAGGTAGCGGTTGAGGCCGGGCTTATCGGCGATCTTGCCGCGGAGTTCGCCGCGTTTGAAGTCGCTGAGGTTGTCGGCTTCTTCGATCAGGGTCGTGAGCTTGGAGACGAGCTGTTCGCGCATGTGCTGGTCACGGGCGCCGGCTTCGGGGTTGTGACAGATCACGAACCGTTCGGTGTCGGAGATCCGCACCTCCTTGACCCGCATGTTCTGGGCGAGCTCGCCGTAGCGGCCCCGGCGGGACAGGGCGGCCTTCACCTCAGGGCTGCCGGAGCGGAGTGTCTCTCCGACGATGTAGGCGTTGTCGCCCTGGCGGAGGTAGCGGCGGTTGCGTTCGCTGGAGAATCCCCGGTCGGTGACCCACACGATCTTGCTGAGGGTCCAGTCCCGCATGTCGTCCTTGACCTGCCGGATCAGCTTCTGGTCACCGGTGTTCCCGGGCCAGGACCAGACGCGGACCGGGATCCCGTCCCTCGTGACGGCCGTCCCGATCACGATCTGCGGCAGGTCGTCGCGGGAGTCCTTCGACTTGCCGAAGGTACGGAATCCGCCCTGATCCGCGCTCTCGCCGTCCTCAGCGACTCCGACAACACCTTCGTCGTCATCCAGCCCGACGAGGACGACCCCGCCTGGTTCGCCTCGGTGGCCGTCCTCGACGAAGGCGGCTACGAGATCGTCGGCCGCGACACCACCCGCAACGAGCACGAGGTCACCACGGCAAACAGCATCAACGGCATCGCCCGCGACCTCACCATCTGGATGGCCGCCCGCAGCATCAGCGTTCGCCAATCCCGATCGCACCCCGGCGTCGAACCTCTGTGGCCTGCTCCCGCGCTGCTGCTGCCTCTGCTCTCGCCCTGACCCGGTCCTCCTCGAAGACCAGCACACAGGCCAATGCGTCCAAGGCCGCAGCGATCCTCCCCCGCCAGTCAGCGAACTCGACAGAGTCCGCACCGGATGGCTGCTGCGATTTCACAGAGCGGAGATGGCGCAGAACGTGCTTGAGCACGGGGTCCAATCACGAGGCTTCTCTCTATCAGTACACGGTCGACCCATCGTGCACCACTTTCAAAACACGGCCTAGCCTTGCGCTGGCCGGGCCGCGGTTCGCGGCGTCCAGCGGCGATGAGAGCGATCTGCAGAACCGTGAAAGAAACGGCTCGGGTGCGGACAGGTAGGCGTGTGGAATCGATCCAAGAACAGGAGCCCGCCCGCTCCCGCGAGCAGCGGTATGAGGGGCTGGCCCGCGTCGTGGCGGAACCGCTGCACCGCTACCTGCGGAGACGGGCTGATGCCGACCAGGTCGAGGACATCCTCGCGGAGTCCATGCTCGTCCTGTGGCGCCGCCTGGACGACGTGCCCGGTCTGGATGTGGGACCTGTGCCGGCTGCCGACAAGGTTCTGCCCTGGTGTTACGGCGTGGCCCGGGGGTGCCTGTCCAACGCGCGCAGAGCTGACAGGCGTCGCCTTCGGCTGGTGGAACGGCTGACCCGGACGGCTGCCGTCCCGACCGTGCACCCGCACTACGGCGACCACGAGCAACTGCACGCCGCCCTCGGCACGCTAGGTGAGACCGACCGTGAGGTGGTGTTGCTGTGGGCGTGGGAAGAGCTCGCGCCTCGTGCCATTGCCGAGGTGACGGGCCTGAGTGCCAACGCAGTGAGTATTCGCCTGCACCGGGCGAAGAAGAAGCTGGCCGTGCTGCTCGACGGAAAGAACGGCCTGTCTGCCGGACACGAAACGGCTGACGGAAGGAGCACCCGGTGAACGAGGACCAACTGCTGGCCCGCCTCAGGGCCGCGGATCCTGCGCTGGTTGGCGGCACTCCTCCGCCTGATGTCGACCGGCTCTTGGAGGCTGCCATGACTACAACCCAGGTTCCCGCCCAGAAAAGCGGTACACGACGCCCCCGGCGGCCACTGCTGCTGGCCGCGGCGGCCGTCGCGCTGACGACGGCAGGTGCCCTCGCCTGGCAGGGCACCCGCTCCCCTGCCTCCTCTCCATCTGCGGCCCCACTCGTGCTGAGGGTGCAGACGGCAGACGGAGCGGCCAAGTGTGCTGCTCCCAGCGTCGACAGGCTGCGCACCAACACCACCGCCTTTGAAGGGGCGGTGACATCTGTGACGGGTCAGCAGGTCACGTTCCGGGTCGAGCACTGGTACCGCGGAGGAGGAGACGGGCGCACCGTGACGGTGGATCATGCCGAGAATCTGGAAGCCGTCTCGTTCAGTACCGGTGACAGCTACCTCGTCGTTGCCCAGCACGGCAGGATCGACACGTGCGGCGGCACGGTCTGGGCCGAGCCGCAGATGCGGGATCTGTACCGCCAAGCGTTCCGGGACCAATGACCCGGGCCGTGCTGGAGAAACCAGTCATGATCTTCATCGCCGTCAAGTTCACCGGCCGTCGGGAGTACAGCGAGAGCTGGCTCGACCGTCAGGGCGCGTGCGCGGGTGGTGGCGTAGGCGGCGAAGGCGCCGATCTGGCAGTTCTCGGTGCGGCCGGGAGGGGCGGTCCGGCAGGACCGCCCCCCAACTTGCCCTCTGCCAACTACACTCCCGACGACGCCTCTGACCAGGCCAGATAGCGAATGGCTGCTGGAGTACTTGTGCGCACGGGGGTCTCCTCGCTGTCCAGGGCCCGACGGCGAATAGGGGCGGCGCCGGCGCCCAGTTCCTGCTCCGCTCCTCCGCCCGCCGGATGCCCACCCCCTTCCGGCACATGGGCGACGGCTCCTGCCTGGCCCGAGTCGGCTACGGCGTCCTGCCCGTCCTGCTGACCGTCCGCGTCGTCGAGGCGTCCGTCAGCCGGCCTAGGCGGCGGCTGGGTCGGCCGGGAGGTCTGCTCCGGGGACAGCCGACTGATCGTCAACTCTTCAGGGATCCAAGGAATTCGAGTAGCGCTGCATTCACCTCGTTGGGGCGCTCCTCGGCAATCCAGTGCCCGCAGCCGGACAGGATGTGCGCCGGTCCGACGGTCGGGTGGAGCGTGGGCAGGGCGGGGATGACTCGGTCCATCCCCGGGAATCCGTAGACCAGGTCCCGATCGCCGGTGAGATACCGGCCGGGCATCCCATACTGTGTGCCGTCCCATGGGGCGGTCAGCTGCCAGTTGCGGTCGAAGTTGCGGTACCAGTTGAGGGCACTGGTGAACCCGGCTTCGGTGAACTCCGTCGCGAGTGTGTCGATGTCGGTCTCGGTGAGCCAGGCGGGAAGTTCCTGGGGGTCCTCGAAGAGGTCCAGGAATCCCTTGCCCGGTGGAACCAGCGGCTCGATCGGCGGGTCGCTGTGCGGGTTGTCGCCGCTGAGGCCATACATCACGCGGCGGAAGGTGGCGTGCGGGTCCTTCGCGAACTCGGCGTCGGCGACGCCGGGGGTCTGGAAGTAGTTCCAGTAGAACTGGCCGCCGAACAGCTGGCGCATCGCCTGCAGCGGAGGGATCGGACCGTGCCGCGGCGGCGGGACGCTGAGGCCCACGACCCCCCGGATGACGTCGGGCCGCATCAGCGCGGTGGACCATGCGACCATGGCGCCCAGGTCGTGGCCGATGACCACGGCCTGCTGTGCGCCGAGTGTATGGATCAGGCCGATGACGTCACCGACGAGGTGCAGGGTGGTGCATTCCTCAACCGCGGCGGGCCGGTCGCTGCGGGCGTAACCGCGCTGGTCAGGGGCGACGACGTGGTATCCGGCCTCGGCCAGGGGCGTGAACTGATGGCGCCAGTTGTACCAGCATTCGGGAAAGCCGTGGAGCAGGAGGACCAGGGGCCCTTTCCCGTCCTCCGCGATGTGCAGCTGAAGCCCTCCAACGGTAAGCGTGCGGTGCTCGACCATGGTCACGCGCCCCCTTCCAGGGTGCGGTTCGGCACGCAACTCACGCTACGCGCCATCCCATCGACCGCGGAGTGATCGCCTGCCGTGGTCGCGGGACGGTGCTTGACCAGCAGTAGGTCGAGAGATGAGTGAGGGCCGCTCCGAGGGACACGGGGGGGGTGGAACTGCGTCGACTCGAGCACTTCGTCGCCGACCATGACGACATCGCGCTGGCATCAGGGCTCGCCGGAAAGCCGACGGACCCACATACGGCCGCCCTGTTTCACTTCGGCCACATGTAATCCTCGGCAGCGTCGACGATCAGGTTCGTGACCGCCTGCGGGTGGGAGACGAGGGACACGTGCGAGGAGTTGATCTCCACTGTCTTCCGGGCGTTCGCCCGCTTCGCCTCGAACAATTCCAGGGCCGGGTTGATCGACTGGTCCTGCTTGCCGACGAGCGCGTACACGGGCTTGTTCCGCCACGCGGCGCCGGTGAGCTTGTCCGCGAACGCCGACAGTGCGATCGGACGCTGGGTGACTCCCATGAGGTTGGTCTGACTGGTGGGCAAGTCCGCAGCGAAGACGTGGTGCAGCTTGTCCGGCTGCACGTAGACGTCCGTACCGGTGGAGCCGTCGCCGTTACGGAAGGGCACCTGCATGAGGGCCGTGGTCAGCGGGGCGGGAGCGAACTTCGCAGAGAGGCTGGAGAAGGACTCTCCCACGTCCGGCATGATCGCGTTGATGTAGACGAGGGCCTTGACGTTGTCGTTTCCGACGGCGGCCTGCGAGATCACCTCTCCCCCGTAGGAATGGCCGACCAGGACGATCGGCCCCTTGACGGACTTCAGGAAGCTCGCGAGGTAGGTCGAGTCCTGGGGAATGCCCCGAAGCGGGTTGGCCGGCGCGTCCACCGTGTAGCCGTTCTGCTGGAGCAGCTGCACGACCCCGTTCCAGCTCGATGCGTCAGCGAAGGCCCCGTGCACCAGCACGATCGTGGGCTTCGCTCGGCCGGGATCACCGCCCGGACCACCGGCCTGCGCCGATTCGACTGCCAGTGCGGAGGTGAGACCCGATACGGCCGCAAGAGCCGCAGCCCAGCGGGCCATGTGCACGGTGGGGCGGGACGCGCGGGATATGTGCATGCCGGTCCTTTGGTGCAGGGGGACGTCGTGCGACGCCAGGGATTCCATGTTTGATGGCACCCGACGGCTTGTCCCGGCGCAGGAGCCATTCGAGTGAAACCCGAATCCCGCGGTAGCGCTGCCGCGGGATTTGGTGCACAAGAATTCGTCACTGAATTTCAGAGAGCCCGACGGCTTCAAGGCCGCCCTCTCGCAATGGATTCAGTTTTCCCGTAAAGCCGACGGCGACTAACTTGGTTGAAATGCTTTCCCCCCAACTTGACTCTGACGCGTAAATAACAGCAGGTGGGGGCTCTTTCGGGCAGGGGTGTCGGCCCGGTCGGGTCTGTCCGCCGGGCCCCTTCCCCCCTGTTC
>NZ_JBEOWS010000080.1:0-29731 GCF_040296125.1 Streptomyces sp. NPDC002265
GCGCATCCGGCCGACGGCGCCTCCGCACCGGGGGCGACCAGGCGCCGGGAGCCAGGGGGCTGGGAGCCTGAGGCCGGGGCCGGGGCCGGGGCCGGGGCCGGGGCCGGGGGCGGGCCCGGTCCGTCCCGTGGTGGCGCGTCCGGACCGGTCCGGAGGGAGAATGGCGATCATGACGACGTCGTCCCTCACGTTCCAGCCGGTGCTGGAGCGCATCGCCGACGAGATCGAGCGCACCCCCGGCCGCGGCCGGCCCGCCGACTACATCCCGGCACTGGCCGCCCGCGACCCCCGCAGCTTCGGGATGGCGGTGGCTGAACTGGACGGCACGGTGTACGGGGTGGGGGAGTGGCGCGAGCCGTTCTCCACCCAGTCCGTCACCAAGGTCTTCACCCTCGCCCTCGACCTGGCCCGCGAGGGCGACGCCCTGTGGGAGCACGTGGGCCGCGAGCCCTCGGGCAACCCCTTCAACTCGCTGGTACAGCTGGAGTACGAGCACGGCATCCCGCGCAACCCGTTCATCAACGCCGGCGCGCTCGTCGTCACCGACCGCCTGCTGACCCGTACCGGTGACGCGGCGGGCGAACTGCTCACCTTCCTGCGCGCCGAGAGCGGCAACCCCGGTCTGTCCTTCGACCAGGAGGTCGCCGCCTCCGAGACCGCGTACGGCGACCGTAACGCGGCCCTCGCGCATTTCATGGCGTCCTACGGCAACATCGACAACCCGGTGCCCCTGCTGCTCGACCAGTACTTCCGCCAGTGCTCGATCACGGCCTCCTGCGCCGATCTCGCCCTCGCGACCTCCTTCCTGGCCCGGCACGGCATCCGGGCCGACGGCACCCGGCTGCTCACCCGCAGCCAGGCCAAGCAGGTCAACGCGGTCATGCTGACCTGCGGCACCTACGACGCGGCGGGCGACTTCGCCTACCGCGTGGGCCTGCCCGGCAAGAGCGGCGTGGGCGGCGGCATCATCGCCGTGGTACCGGGCCGCTGCACGCTGTGCGTCTGGAGCCCCGGGCTGGACGAGCGCGGCAACTCGGTGGCCGGGGTGGCCGCGCTCGACCGCTTCACGACACTCACCGGCCTGTCGGTCTTCTGATCTCACAGCAAGCCCGAAGTCCGCGCACAGAAAAGCAGTTGAACGGGTTTCGGACGGTCGGCGAAGATCGCGGATATGTTCTCGCGCCGCAACCGCCGTCCCAAGTCCGCGGAGCCCCGACCGAACTCTCCCGAGCTGACCGAGGCCTGGGAATCCCTGGACCAGGGAGACATCCCCGGCGCCCTGCGCTCACTGCGGGCGCACGCCGAGCCCCTGCCGCCGGGCGAGGTCGCCGTCGTCGTCGCACGGGCCGCCCGCGAGGCCGGCTTCGACGACCTGCACACCGCCGCGACCGCGCTCGCCGCCCGCCCCGACCGGGCGCAGGAGCTCTACTCCTACGGATACGCGTGCGTTGAGCGCGGCGTGTCCTATCTGGCGATACCCGCCCTGCGCCAGGCCCTCGACCGGGTGCCCGACTCCGGGGCGGTGCTGCGTGAACTCGTCTCCGCGTACGAGCGCGAGGGCAGGCATCCCGAGGCCGCCGACGCGCTGAACGTGCGTGAGAGCGCCCTGAACGACTGGCCGGACCGCTATCTGCTGGTCTACAACGCCCTCATGGCGGGCGACCTGGAGCTGGCCCGCCGTCAGTACGGGCTGCTGCCGGACCCGGAGGACGAGATCTGGCTCGGGGCCCAGGACCGCCAGCGCCGCATGCTGGAACGGGCCGCGGTGGCCGGGCCGGTCACTCCGCTGGACCGCAGCGACCTGCGGGGCTGGCAGTTCGTGATGGGCGGCACGGTCCTGGGGACGCTCTCCCCGTACGGCTTCGACGTAGGGATGACCGGACGGTTCGCCTGGCTCCAGGACAGCCACGACCTGTGCCTGCGCGGGCTGCTGCGGCTGCGCACGGTGCTGGCGGCCGCCGAGGCGCGCCCGCGTTCGGTGTCGCTGCTGCCCGGCCGCGGCAGCCGCATCCTGGGCCTGGCCGCCGCGGAGATACTGGACCTGCCGGCCGTGGAGTTCGCCGCCGACCGGCAGGACACCGTCGTCATCGCGTACGACCTCGACGAGGTGGCCCGTGCCGACCAGGGCCCCGAGGTCATCGGGCAGCTCCTGGAACGGACGCCCGGCCAGGTGCTGCACGAGCACGCGAGTTCCTGGACCGACTGGCCGGTCGTCACCGCGGACAGCGTCACCCTGCTCCACCAGTCGGTGCGGGCGCCCTGGGACGGACATCTGGCGGCGGGGCAGGACGGCACGCCGGAGCACGGTGCGCCCGACGACCGTCCCGCGGAAGAGGTCTGCGCGGAGATCGTGGCGGCCGACGCGACGCCCGACGAGGGCGACGGCGCCACACCCGCCGACCCCGACGACCGCTTCGCGGACTTCGTGACCGCCGTGCGGGGCACCTGGCTCCAGGGGAACAGGACCGGCCTCCGCTCGGCCGGCCCGGTCCGCAGCTCCCGGTTCGTCTGACGGCCCGGTCCGTCTCACGGCCCGGCGGTTCGCCTCACGGCGGCGGTTCGTCTCACGGCGGCGGTCCGTCGTACGTCGACGCTCCGCCCCATGACGACGGTCGGCGGTCCGTCCGACGGTGACGGACTCGTCCGCGTCCTCGGTCCGTCCCATACCGAGGGTCCGTCCCATGCCGACGGTCCGTCCGACGTCCTCGGTTCGCCCTGTGTTCGCGGGCCGTCCGGTGTTCCGGGGGACGGAAGTCCGAGGTCGGTCGGCGGTTTCGGGAGCCGATCACGCGGCGGTCACGCGCAGGTCGCCGCGTGGCAGGCGGTGTGTCGCCTTCCGGCCATCCGGCGTTGACACGCTGAGCGAGTGTTGGCCATGGCATTTCCCGTCGATCTCCGCCGCTGCCAGGCTCTGGGCCTGGCCGGTACCGCCGTCCTGGCGTTGGGCGGTGAGACGGCCGGTGCGCTGCCGGCCCGGGAACTGCCCGCCCCGGCTTCGATCCAGGCCGCTGTCGGCCTGATCGGTGTGTACTTCGGCGTCGTCCTGCTCATAGCGGCCTGGGTGCTGCTGGGCCGTCTGGTCCGCAGCGCCGATCCGCCGAGCCCGCGCGCCCTGCTCCTGGTGCTCGCCGTCTGGGCGGCGCCGCTGCTGATCGCGCCGCCGCTGTTCAGCCGGGACGTCTACAGCTATCTGGCCCAGGGCGCGATGGTCGACGCCCACATCAACGTCTACACACACGGCCCCGCACAACTGGGCGGCCCGCTCGCGGAGGAGGTCGCCCCGCTGTGGCAGCACACCGCGGCCCCCTACGGTCCGGTGTTCCTCGGCGTCGCCTCCGTGCTGTCCGGTCTGACCCGGGGCGAACTCCCCGCCGGACTGATCGGCATGCGGCTGGTCGCCCTGTTCGGGGTGGCCCTGATGGCGGCCGCGCTGCCCCGTCTGGCCCGCCACTGCGGGGCCGACCCGGGCGCCGCCCTGTGGCTGGGCGTACTGAATCCGCTGGTCCTGCTGCACCTGGTCGCGGGCGCCCACAACGACGCGATCATGCTCGGGCTGCTGGGGCTCGGCCTGGTCGCGGCCCTCGGTGCCTGGCCGATCCTGGGGGCGGTCCTGGTCACCCTCGCGGCGCTGGTCAAGGCACCGGCGGCGCTCGGACTCGCCGCGGTGGTGATGCTCCAGATCCGGGCGGGCCGCCGTCCGGCCCGCGCCCTGGTGACGACGACGGCCGCCTGCGCCGCCACCACGGTCGCCGCGACCGCGGTCGCGGGCACCGGATACGGCTGGACCGGCGCCCTGGGAACCCCGGTCTCCCCGCACAACTGGGCGCTGACCAGCCTGTTGGGCAGCGCCACCGGAGCCCTGCTGGAGCGGCTCGGCAGCGACCTGGCGCCGCTGGCGATGCCCGCCTGGCACCTGCTCGGCCTCGCCGTGACCGGGATCGTGGTCCTCGCCATCTGGTGGCGGCTGCGCCCGCACCCCGTGTACGCGCTCGGCCTGAGCCTTGCCACGGTGGCCGCCTTCGGCCCGGCGATCCGTCCCTGGTACGCCCTGTGGGGTCTGTTCCTCATAGCCGCCGCCGCGCCCAGCACCTCGGTACGCCACCGGGTGGCGGCCGTGACCGCGGTGCTGGCGCTGGCCGTGCTGCCCAGCGGCGGACCGGCCGACGTCGGGCAACTGGTGCTGGCGGTCTCGGGCGGAGCCCTCGCCCTGGTCGTCCTGTGGCAGGCCCATCTGGCGGCACACGCACCGGCTCTCGGACGGACGGCATGAGATCACCTCGCACCGACGCGGCCCGGCTCCTGGTCGTCCTGGCCCTCGCGTCCGCCGTGGCCCTCTTCACCGCCACGGTCCCCCTGCTGCGCGACTGGTTCGACCTGCGCGTCTACTACGGCACGGTCGACAGCTGGATGCACCACGGCGGCCGGATCTACGACTACCAGGTGCCCGGCACGACCTACGGCTTCACCTACCCGCCGTTCGCGGCCGTCGTCATGCTGCCGATGGCCTTGCTCGGTCTGCACACCGCCGTCGTCGTGGCCCTGCTGCTGAACCTGCTGGCCCTGGCGGCGGTCCTGCGGATGCTCACCGGCCGGGCCTGGCGTCGCCACGGCTGGTACGGCTGCGCCCTGGCGCTGTGCGCCCTGGCCCTGTTCGAGCCACTGCGGGACACCTTCAGCTTCGGCCAGGTGAACGTGCTCCTGCTGGCGCTCGTCCTCGCCGACGGCTGGCTGCTGGCCACCGGGCGGGGCCGCTGGGCGGGTGTGGGCATCGGTCTCGCGGCGGCGGTCAAGCTGACGCCCGCGCTGTTCATCGGCCTGCTGCTGGTGGCCCGGCGGTGGCGGGCCGCGGCGGTGGCGACGGCGGTCGCGGCCGCGGCGACCGCGCTGGCCGCTCAGGTGGACCCGGACGCCTCGCGTTTCTACTGGACCGAGGCGCTGTGGGACACCACCCGGGTGGGCCGTCTCGACTACATCTCCAACCAGTCCCTCCAGGGGATCCTGGCCCGCCTGGGTGTCCTGGACCGCGCGGTCTGGGCCGCGCTGGTGCTGGCGGTGCTGGCCGTGTGGGCGCTGCGGTCCCGGCGGGCGGTGGCGGCCGGTGACTGGCAGGCGGCCTTCGCGCTCACCGGGCTGACCGCCTGCCTGGTCAGTCCGATCACCTGGGTGCACCATCTCGTGTGGCTGCTGCCGTCCTTCGTGGTCCTGGTGCGCAGCGGGCACCCGCGGGTCGCGGGCGCCCTCTACACGGTGCTGTGCAGCAGTGTGGTGTGGCTCTGGTTCGACGACTCCTCCGGCATGGGCGGCTTCGTCGGCGGCAACACCTACGCGTGGATCACCCTGGGCCTGCTGCTGTGGCTGCCGGTCGGTCAGACCCGTGGCGTACGCGATTCCTTCCACCGCAGCACCGTCAGCGTCAGCACCAGTGCCAGCGCGCCCGCGCCGAGGCCCGCGGCTCCCGGCATCACCCAGGTCCGCAGCCGCCCGGCCCGGCCCTCGGAGGCGACGGGACCGGCGAGCGGCACCGCCGTGGAGCCGGCGCGCGGTACCGCCGTCGATCCGGCGCGCGGTACCGCGGTCGATCCGGCGTGCGGAACCGCGGTGGAACCGGCGCTCGGTACCGCGGTGGAGTCGGCGCTCGGTACCGCGGTGGATCCGTCGTTCGGCAGCGCGGTGGAGCCGGCGTTCGGCGCGGGCCGCGGCACGTCCAGCGACCCCACGGGGTCGACCCGGCCGTCCGCCTCGAACCCCCAGTCGAGCAGCGCGCGGGCCTCCTCGTACACCGCCAAACCGCCGCCCTCCTGAGGGTTCATCACCGTGACGACCAGGGTGCGTCCGTTCCGCTTCGCGGCGGCGACGAGCGTGTTCCCGGCGTTGCTGGTGTAACCGTTCTTGATGCCGATCAGCCCCGGGTACGGCGCCACCCCGTCCTTGCCGGTGAGCAGCCGGTTCGTGTTCGCGATCCCGAACGACGAACCGGCGCGGCCCGGGAAGCGGGCCTCGGCCGTGCGGCAGTACTGCGCGAACTCCTTGTTGCGCAGCCCCTCCCGGCCGAACACGGCAAGGTCGTACGCGGAGGAGACCTGGCCCGGTGTGTCGTAGCCGTCGGGGGAGACGACGTGGGTGTCGAGGGCGCCGAGGGTGCGGGCCTTCGTCTGCATGAGGGCGGCCGTGGTGTCCCAGCCCCCGCTGAGCGAGGCCAGTACGTGCACGGCGTCGTTGCCGGAGTTGAGGAACACACCGCGCCACAGGTCGGCGATCCGGTAGGTGTCTCCTGCCTCGACCCCGACGAGGCTGCTGCCCGCTCCGATGCCTTCCAGCTCCTTCGGCTGCACCGTGTGTTGCAGGCTGCCGGGCAGCAGCGGCAGCACCGTCAGGGCGAACAGGGTCTTCAGGGTGCTGGCGGGCGGCAGCCGGCGGTGCGCGTCGTGGGCGGCGAGGACCTCGCCGGTGCGGGCGTCGGCCACCGTCCAGGACAGCGCGGAGACCTCCGGGACCTCGGGTGCTCCGGGACGGAGCCGGACCTGCGTGCCGGGCTGTCGCAGCAGATCGGGCTGCGCCGCCCCGGGCCGCGCACCTACCGCGGCCTCGGAGCCGGCTTCGGGTGCCGAGCTCGCCCCGGAGCCGGCTTCGGGTGCCGAGCTCGCCCCGGAGGCCGTTCCGGTCCCGGAGTCCGCTCCGGCAGCCGTTGCCACGGGTGCGAGGGCGAGCACGCCCGCGGCACAGAGCGCGCAGGCCGATCGAGCCAACCGAGGTGAGAATCCGATTGTCATACTGCAAACCTAGAAACGGACCACGCCCGGGTCGCGCTGTGAGGGCCGAACGCGCCCCGCGAGCACCCGGATGCCGCACACGGGGGAGGGCCGGACGGCTCAGGCGTCGGGCAGCGTCGGCTGGATCCGGCGCAGGAAGGCCGCGTTGTCCGGGGTCGCGCGCAGCCGCTCCAGGAGGGTCTCCAGGTTCGCGTGGCCGTCGCGGGTCAGCAGGGCGCGGCGCAGTCCGCGCGTCGCGGCCAACTCGGCCGGGGACAAAAGGAGTTCCTCGCGGCGGGTGCCGGAGGCGGCGATCTCGACCGCCGGGAACACCCGGCGCGCGGCGAGTTCGCGGTCCAGGCGCAGTTCCATGTTGCCGGTGCTCTTGAGCTCCTCGAAGAACAGGTCGTCGGCGCGGGATCCGGTCTCGACCAGGGCGGTGGCGAGGATGGTGAGCGAGCCGCCCTCCTCGGCCTGACGGGCGGCGCCGAAGAGCCGCTTGGGCCCGTGCAGCGCGGCCGCGTCGACACCGCCGCTGAGGGTGCGGCCGCCCGCGCCGGCGGCGTTGTTGTGCGCCCGGCACAGCCGGGTCAGCGAGTCGAGCAGGACGACGACGTCCTCGCCCGCCTCGACCAGCCGCTTGGCCCGTTCGACGACGAGCTCGGCCAGCGCGATGTGCTGCCGGGGCGTCCGGTCGAAGGTCGAGGCGTACACCTCACCGCGCACGGAGCGCCGCATGTCGGTGACTTCCTCGGGGCGCTCGTCGAGCAGGACGACCATCAAACAGCACTCCGGGTGGTTCCCGGCGACCGCGGCCGCGATCTGCTGGATCAGCACGGTCTTGCCGGTTTTCGGCGGAGCCACGACGAGCCCGCGCTGGCCCTTGCCGACGGGGGCGAGCAGATCCATGACCCGGCCGGTGAGCCCGGACGCGGGGTGCTCCAGCCGCAGCCGCTCGTGCGGGTGCAGCGGGGTGAGGTCCGCGAAGTTCCGGCGGCGGCGCGGCTCTGCGGGCGTACGGCCGTCGACGCGTTCGACCTCGGCGAGGGTGCGGCTGTCGCCGCGCACCCCTTCCACGAGGTCGCCCTTGCGCAGGCCGTGGCGGCGGATCAGGGCGGGGGAGACCTGGAGGTCCCCGGGGGTGGGCAGGCAGTCCGCGGCGCGCAGGTGCCCCTTCCCGCCCGCGTCGATGTCGAGGACACCGGTGACGGCCGGGGCGGCGGGGGTCTGCTGCCGGAGGGGAGGGTGCGGAAGTGTGGTGGTCATCGGGTGCGGTCCTTTCGCGGACGGCGGCATGGGACATGCGTGAGGGAGAGGGGAAGGGCCGCGAAGGGAGAGGCGGTCGGGCGCGTCTCCGGGCGGCGGGAACCGCGCCCCGGGCGGCGGAAGAGCCGTCTGCGCGAGCAGTACGGCGGCGTCGGCGAGGTGGTGCGGAAGAGCTGGCGCGCCTGCCGGCAAGGGAAGGGGCGGAACAGCGGAGAGGGATGGATCGGCATCGGCGCCCATGAAGGGCGTGCACTGATGCTCACTGCACTGTAGCACGCGCGGTGCCTTCGTGTGTGTGGTGTGCGGCATCTGACTGATCGTCGGGACCCCGGGCGCGGCTGTCCGCGGGCGGTCGCGGGCCGACGGTACGGGGCGTCCGCCGGGCCGGCCGGGAAGGCCTGCGGCAGGCCCCTTGGCGGTCAACTCCCGTAGTCCGCAAGCATATAGAGCACGGTGGCACATGTGGGACGTGGCGCTTTCGCGCCACCGGTCTGCTGTTCCCCCCGCCGGTTTGCGACCGGTAGGAACCGCAGCATGACTTCCCTCATACCTCCCCGTCGCAGACGTCGGCGGGCACTCGCGGCGGCGGTCGGCACCGTGGCCGTCCTGACGTCACTGGCCGGGCCGACCGGCCCCGCGGCGGCGAGCGTGCCGGTGAGTGCGGACGCGGCCCACCCCGCCGCGGCGGCGGACACCACGGACACCGGCGTACACACCGTCACCCTGCTCACCGGTGACGTCGTACGCGTCACGCAGGCCGGCGGCGGCAAGCAGACCGCCGACGTGACCCGCCCGAGCGGCGCCACCGGCGGTGTGCGCACCGAGATCGTCGGCGGCGACCTCTACGTCTACCCGGACGAGGTGCTGCCCTACCTGGCCGCGAACCGCCTCGACCGGCGGCTGTTCGACGTCACCGACCTCATCGAGCAGGGCTACGACGACGCCCACAGCGACGGCATCCCGCTGATCCTGAGCTACGGCGCCAGGACCGCCACCGCCGACCGGACCACACCCGCCGGCGCCACCGAGGTGCGCTCCCTGCCGACCATCCGCGGCGCGTCCGTCCGGGCCGCGAAGAAACACGCCCGGACGGTGTGGAAGTCGGTCGCGCCCGCGGCCGCCGCTCCCACCCCCGCCCCCTCCACCACCGGCGACGCTCCCGCGGCCGAGCTGGGCGACGGCCTGTCCAAGATCTGGCTGGACGGCAAGGTCAAGGCCACCCTGAAGGACACCACCGCGCAGATCGGCGCGGACACCGCGTGGGCGAAGGGCTACGACGGCAAGGGCGTCAAGGTCGCCGTGCTCGACACCGGAGCCGACCTCGACCACCCCGACCTGAACGGCCGGATCGGCGAGACGCAGAGCTTCGTGCCCGACGAGACCGTCCAGGACGGCCACGGCCACGGCACCCACACCGCCTCCACCGTCGGCGGCAGCGGAGCCGCCTCCGACGGCGCCGAGAAGGGTGTGGCGCCCGGCGCCGACCTGATGATCGGCAAGGTCCTCTCGAACGCCGGCTACGGCCAGGACTCCTGGATCATCTCCGGCATGGAGTGGGCCGTCGGCCACGGCGCCCGCGTCGTCAGCATGAGCCTCGGCTCGTCCGACCCGTCCGACGGCACCGACCCGATGAGCCAGACGGTCAACAAGCTCACCGAGGAGAGCGGCGCGCTCTTCGTGATCGCCGCCGGCAACTACAGCAGCGAGGCGAGCATGGGTACCCCCGGCGTCGCCGACGAGGCGCTGACCGTCGCCGCCGTGGACTCCAACGACAAGCGGGCGTCGTTCTCCTCCCAGGGCCCGCGCCTGAACGACTACGCCCTCAAGCCCGACATCTCCGCCCCCGGCGTCAACGTGCTCGCCGCCAAGGCCGGCGGCAGCGCCGCGACCGGCTGGTACCAGACGATGAGCGGCACCTCCATGGCGACCCCGCACGTCGCCGGAGCCGCCGCGATCCTCGCCCAGGAGCACCCCGACTGGAAGGCGCGGCAGCTCAAGGACGCGCTGATGAGCACGTCCAAGCAGCTGACGGCGTACACCGCCTACCAGGTGGGCTCCGGCCGCGTCGATCTCTCCGCCGCGTCCGCCGCCACGGTGACCGCGACCGGCTCGGCGTACTTCGGCATCGACTCCTGGCCGCACAGCGACTCCACGCCGGTCGACCGCACGGTGACGTACACCAACACCGGTGACACCGACGCCGAGCTGCACCTGGCGCTGAACGCCTCCGTCGCGGGCGGCCCGTACGACACCGACCCGACCGCGGGCAAGGGCACCCCGGCCCCGGACGGGATGTTCTCCCTTTCCGCCGACACCGTGACCGTGCCCGCGCACGGCACCGCGACGGTCACCGCGACCGCCAGGCCGAGCCTGGGCGCCGACGGCCGCCGCTACCTCGGCCAGATCACCGCCACGGACGGCTCCGGCGCCACGCTCACCCGCACCCAGGTGGGCCTGTACCGCGAGGACACCCGCCACACCCTGCACGTCACCCTGAAGGACCGTTCCGGCAAGCCGGCCGCGGGCTGGGTCGAGATCCAGCGCCTCGGCAGCACCGAGGACCCGTACAGCGTGACCATCGACGAGAGCGGCAAGCTCGACCTGCGTATGCGCGAGGGCACCTACAGCCTCCTGACGTACCAGGACGTGCCCGGCAGCCACGGCGCCGACTCGCTCGGCATGGCGCTGATGGGCGACCCGGAGGTCGTCCTCGACCAGGACCGGACCGTCGACCTCGACGCGAGCCGCACCCGTGAGGTCACCGCGCAGGTCCCGCGCCGCACCGAGGACCGGGCGCTGTCCATGAACTGGTACCGGGCGGACGGCCAGGCGGCCAACTCGTACGGCGTGGGCGTCGTGGAGGTGCAGTACCTGCTCGCCTCCACCTACGACAGCATGTTCGTACTGCCCACCCGCAGGACGACCCAGGGCACCTTCGAGTACGAGACCCGCTGGCGCAAGGCTCTCCCGCTGCTCACCGTCACCGACGACGGCAGGCCCGTCCAGGTCAACGCCCAGGCCGGCTCCGCGAGGTACGACGGGCACAAGCGCCTGGACGCGGTCTACGCGGGCACCGGCACCCCCGCCGAGTACGCCGGGCTGAACGTCAAGGGCAAGGTCGCGCTGGTGACCCGCTCGGACGTGCTCACCGCCGCGCAGCGGGCGCAGGCGGCGGCCGGCGCCGGGGCCGCACTGCTGCTCGTGGTCAACGACGAGCCGGGCAAGCTGATCGAGTCCGTCGGCAGCGCCGTGCCCGTGTTCTCCGTGACCGCGCGGAACGGGGCCTCACTGATCGCCGACGCCAGGCGCGGCCGGCTGCGGCTGGACGTCGAGGGCGTGCCCAACTCCCCGTACGTGTACGACCTTTCGGACCCACACCCCGGCCAGATCCCGTCCACCGGGCTGACCTACCGTCCCCGTCCGTCCGAACTGGCCACGGTGGAGATGCGGTTCCACGGCGCCACCACCACGCCGAGCGGCGAGTGGCGGTCCGGCTTCCGTCCGTACCGCAAGTACGGCTCCGGGTACCTGCTGCGCCAGGACATGCCCGGCACCCGCACCGACTACGTCTCGGCGCAGGCGGGCACGCAGTGGGTCGAGAGCATGGGCACCGGGCCGGGGGTGCTCCTGTCCAGCCAGAGCACGCGCACCACGTACAAGCCCGGCTCGTTCCAGGTCCACGACTGGTTCAGGCCGGTGACCCACCCCGCCAACGGGGGCACCTACTGGTGGTCGCAGCGCCAGAAGACCTCGCTCGCGTTCAACATCCAGCCCTGGTCCGACAGCGGTGAAGGCCACGGCGGCGTCATCCAGCCCAGTGGTCCCGCGAAGACCAGCCTGACGGTGTACCAGGACGGTGTCCTGCTCAAGACCGTCAGCTCGTCGGCCACCACCATCACCAGGCCGCCGACCGCCCCCTCGGTCTACACCCTCGACCTGACCGCCGAGCGCGACGCGGACACCTACCGGCTGTCCCCCCGCACCCACACGGTGTGGCAGGTGAAGTCCGACCCGGTCACCGACCCGACGGTGATCGACCGGGTGGCGGTGCTCCAGATGGACTACGGCGTCGACACCGACCTGGCGGGCGACGCCCGTGGCGGCCGCCAGACGCTCCGGCTCACCCCGCATCACCTCGACGGCGCGGCGGGCGCCGGAAAGATCCAGGGCGCGGCACTGTCGGTCTCCTACGACGACGGCGTGACCTGGACCCCGGTCGAGACGAAGGGCAAGTCCGGTACCTGGACCGCCCGTTACGACGCCCCGCACCACGGCTATGTGTCGCTCAAGGCCGAGGGCTGGGACGACGCGGGCAACCGCATCACCCAGGAGGTGATCCGCGCCTACGGCCTGAAGTAGGCGGCCACGGAGGGGATACGGGGGCTGTCGCCTCGCGTCGGGTCACACCCCCGATGACTGACGGACCGGCAGCCTCCGTATCCTCGTGGGGACTTCACCGATCACGAGGAGGTCCCGTGCTCTCGGTGCTCGGGCTCGGCCCGGCCGAGGAGGAGATCTACCGTCTCCTGGTGTCGCGGGCGGGCGCCACCGCCGACCAGCTCGCCGACGAGACCCGCCGGGCGTCCGGCGAGACGCTGAAACTGCTCACCGCGCTGGCCGCCCGCGGCCTGGCCGCGGCGGCCCCGGACGCCGCCGACGGCGAGCCCGGCCCGGTCACGGTCTTCACCGCCTCGCCCCCGGCCGTCGCACTCGGCGGAACGCTGCGGCAGCGCCGTGACGACCTGCGGGCCGCCGAGGAGGCGCTGCTCGCGCTCACGGAGGAGTACCGCAACGCGGCGTCGGGCGGCAGCATCGTCGAGGTCATCACCGACCCCGCCGCGGTACGGCACCGCTTCATGCAGCTCCAGGAGTCCGCCCGGAGCGAGATCCGGGCCATGATGGTGCCCGAGTCCACCGTCGTGCGGCGCGAGCACAACACCGCCGAACACGCCGGGGTGCGCCGCGGTGTCCTCTACCGCACCATCGTGCAGCGCGACATGCTCGGTCAGCCCGGCATGGTCGGTGAGGCCCTGGCCGCCCTGGCGTCCGGCCAGCAGGTCAGCGTCGCCGAGTCGGTCCCGGTGAAGTTCATGATCGCCGACCGTGAACTGGCCATGCTCCCGCTGCTGCCCGGCCGCCGTACGGCCCCCGCCTCGATCCTGGTGCACCACTCCGGGATGCTGGAGGCGTTGATCGCCTACTTCGAACTCGCCTGGGAGCGGGCCTATCCGCTGTCGCCCAACACGGTGGACGGCGACGGTGTCACGGAGGCCCGCCCGGACGGTCTGGACGAGATGGACACCCGTGTCCTCGCCCTCGTCCTCGCCGGTCTCACCGACCAGGCCGCTGCGGGCCAGCTCGGCGTCTCCCGGCGCACGGTGCAGCGCCGGATCGGTGAACTGATGCTCAAGGCGGGGGCGGAGAGCCGTATTCAGCTCGGCTGGATCGCCGCCCGCAGAGGGTGGGCCTGACGGCCGGCGGGCCGGGCCGCCGCAGGTGAACTCAGCGCGGGCGGCCCGGAATCCCGGGTGACAGCCGTGCGGCGAGCTGCTCCAGCAGGGCCACCGTCCGCGCGATCTCCTCGGCGTCCTCGGTGCCGAGCGCGGTGCCGAGCGCCCCGTCGACCGGTGTGGCCGCGACCTCCGCGCGACGGCCCTCGACCTCCGGGTTCTGGCGCAGCAGGGTGCGCCGGCGGTCGGCGGGGTCGGGCGCGGCGAGCACCGATCCCGTCTCCCTGAGGCGGGCCACGCAGCCGGAGACCGCGCTCTGCGGCAGGCCCGTACGGGCCGCGATCTCGCCGACGGTGGTGTCCGGGTGGGCGTACACGTCGAGCATCACGACCAGCATCGACCGGGTGCCGGTGGCGTAGTCCGCCAGCCCCTCGGTGGGGATGGCGTCCTCGCCGATCTTCATCAGGGTGCGGCCGAGGAGGAACAGTTCCACTCCGTTCATGGCCCCAGATTACATCGGAGTTGATGTATCGATAGAGATGTATCAAGCTTGATGCATCAGTCTTGATGCATCAGAAAAGATGGATTACGTTCGGGGTGTCACCTCGACGTCCGGGGTGGCACGTCGACGAAGGAGTCCGTCATGACCGCCGTACACAAGGCCGCCCTGGCCGTCCCCGGCGCCACCCTCCACTACGAAGTCCGCGGCAGCGGTCCGCTGTTGCTCGTCTCCCAGAGCGGCGAGGGCGACGCCAACCGCAGCGACGCGATGGTCGACCACCTCGTCGGCCGCCACGCCGTGGTGACGTACGACCGCCGCGGGCTGTCCCGCAGCGTCCTCGACGAACCCGCGCGCGGCGCCACCCTCGACGAGCACGTCGACGACGTGGACCGGCTGCTCGCCCACCTCACCGACGAACCCGCCCGGATGCTGGGATGCAGCATGGGGGCGGTCATCGGGCTCCGCCTCGCCCGGCACCACCCCGGCCGGCTGGCCGTGCTCGTCGCCCACGAGCCCGCCATTCCCGGTCTGCTGCCGGACGCCGAACGGCTGCGCACACACCGCGAGCTGGACGAGATGCGTCTCGTCTTCCGGCGCGACGGCTGGCTCGCCGGGGTGCGCCGGATCGGCGAGCTGCTCGGCATCGACCCCGCCCGCCAGGAGAGCGAACCGGCGCCCGGCTCGCCCCGTTGGACGCCTCACGCGAGGCCGACTTCCGCTTCTTCATCGAGCACGACGCCCTGGCCATGCGGAACGCCGAACTCACCGCCCACGAACTGACCGCCCTGAAGAACGGACCCGTCCGCATCGTGCCCGGGGCCGGACTCACCACCCCGCGCACGGTCTTCGACTACCGCTGCGCCGAGGAACTCTCCGCCGGACTCCGCACCGGACTCGTCCACTTCCCCGGCGGCCACAACGGCAACATCACCCACCCCAAGGGCTTCGCCGAGGTGCTGCGCGGACTGCTGTGAACCGGCGGAGCACCCGGCCTCCCGCTTTTTTTCCGCCCCGGGTGTCGATCCGGCGGCGTGCCGTTCGTCGGTGGGGTGTAGGAAGCTCGTGAGTACCGGGAGGAACCATGAAGTACATGCTGCTGGTCTGCGGGGACGACACCGCCGACGCCTCGGACATGGCACCCGTCGAACCCTGGGTCGAGGAACTCGGTGCCGAACGCGGCGTACGGCTGCACGGCCATCGCCTCGCCAGTCCCGCGGACGCGGTCACCGTGCGGGTGCGCGGCGGCGAGGTGCTGCGCACCGACGGCCCGTTCGCCGAGACGAAGGAGTACGTCGCCGGTTACGACGTCCTGGAGTGCGACAGCCTGGAGGAGGCGGTCGCTGCCGCCGCGAAGCACCCGGTGGCCACGATCGGGGCCATGGAGGTACGCCCCTACTGGGAGGACGAGGACGCCGAGGGCGCGATCCGCCGCCTCGACGCCGAACTGACCGGGGCCGCCGGGCAGCGGGACGTCGAGCGGGCCCTGGCCTGCTACACGGCCGACGCCGGGATCGTCCTGCCGGACGGCGGCCCCAGCCCCCTCGACACCGAGGCCCTGCGCAAGACCCAGCAGGCCGCCTACGCGGATCTCGTCGGCCCGGTGCGCCGCGAGGTGCTCTCCTTCCGCCTGCGCGTCGACGAGAGCGTCGCCTTCGCCCACGCCCTGGTCCGGATCCGCGCCGACCGGGCCGACGGCACCCCGCTGGACCGGACCCTGCACGTGACCACCGGCTACCGCGCCGTCGGCGAGCGCTGGCTGATCGCCCACGAGCACGTCTCGGCCCCCGCGGACGGCGGGTCGTGAGGTACGCCCTGCTGGTCTGCGTGCCGCCGGCCGACGACGGGCGGACCGGGCCCGGCCGGATGCGCGGCGGCACCTGGCTGCGCCCGGCCGCCGACGCCACCACCGTGCGTGCCGAGGCCGACGAGATCCTGCTCGGCGACGGCCCGTACCCGGACCTCGCAGACGGCCCGTCCGGCCCGTTCCCGGACCGCGGCCCGGCCGGTCATGTCGCCGGGCTCGACCTCGTCGAAGCCGCCGACCTCGACGAGGCCATCGCCCTCGCCGCCGCGCACTCCAGGGCGTGCGGCGGTGCCGCGGTGGAGGTGCGGCCGGTGTGGGAGTGACGGACCAGGACGTCACGGAGGCGGTCGCCGCCGCCTTCCGCGAGGAATGGGGCCAGGTCGTCGCCGGGCTCATCCGGCTGACCGGTGACTGGGACCTCGCCGAGGAGTGCGCCCAGGACGCCTTCGCCCAGGCCCTGGACCGGTGGCGGCGCGACGGTGTGCCGCGCCGCCCCGGCGCCTGGCTGACCACCACCGCCCGCCACCGCGCCCTCGACGTACTGCGCCGGGCGGCGGTCGGGGCGCAGAAGTTGGAGGAGCTGGCCGTGCTCACGCGCACCGACGACCCGCACGGCCCCGAAGACCCAGACGAGGGCAGCGGGGTCACCGACGACCGGCTGCGGCTGGTCTTCACCTGCTGCCACCCGGCCCTGCCGATCGAGGCCCGGGTGGCCCTGACCCTGCGCACCCTCGCGGGGCTCACCACGGCGGAGATCGCCCGTGCCTTCCTCGTCCCGGAGGCGACGATGGCGCAGCGCCTGGTCCGGGCCAAACGCAAGATCCGCAACGCGGGCATCCCGTACCGGGTGCCGCCCGCGCATCTGCTGCCCGAGCGCACCACCGGCGTGCTCGGCGTGCTCTACCTGCTCTTCAACGAGGGGTACGCGGCGACCGACGGCGCCGACCTGGTCCGTACCGACCTGTGCGCGGAGGCGATCCGGCTGGCCCGGCTGCTGGCCCGGCTCATGCCCGACGAGCCCGAGGCGCTCGGTCTGCTGGCCCTTCTGCTGCTGCACCACGCCCGTCGGGCCACCCGGGTGGACGCGGCCGGCGACCCGGTCGGCCTGGAGGACCAGGACCGCACCCGATGGGACCGGCCGGCCGTCGAGGAGGGCACACGTCTCCTGGAGAGCGCCCTGCGCCGGGGCCGTCCCGGCCCGTACCGGATCCAGGCGGCCATCGCGGCCTGCCACACCACCGCGGCCACCGCCGCCGAGACCGACTGGGCCGACGTCGCCGCCCTGTACGGCGAACTGCTGCGCCAGGTGCCCACCCCCGTGGTCCGGCTCAACCGCGCGTTCGCCGTCGGCATGGCCGAAGGGCCGGACCGGGGCCTGGCGCTGGTCGCCGAACTGGAGCGGGAGGGCGACCTGACGGACTACCACCTGCTCCCGGCCACCCGCGCCGACCTGCTGCGCCGCGCGGGGCGCCCGCTGGAGGCCGCCGAGGCCTACGAGCGGGCGCTGGAGCTCGTACGGAACGCGCCGGAGCGCCGGTTCCTGGAGCGGCGGCTCACCGAGTGCCGCCCGGCGTGACCCCCGCGGTGCGGGACCCGGGGTGGTGGACGGAGCCGAACCCGGCACGACCCGCACCGGAGCCGTCAGCCTCACGGTGGCCCGAGAGTCGGTGCAGGCGCGCTGATCAGACGGAGCGCGCCTGCGCCTCCTTCGCGATCCGGTCGAACTGCGCACCCATGGCCGCCGCCAGGGCCTGGAGGCCGGACAGCGGGCGCACCATGACCGTGAACGCGTCGATCAGACCGTCCTCGTCGACATGGATGAAGTCGCAGCCGCTGAGCTCCCGGTCGTCCACGCGCGCGTTGAAGACCAGCGCGTGGTCACGGCCGTCGGCCGACGTGAGCTCACGGTCGTAGCGGAAGTCCTCGAAGACACCGGCGACGGTGCGCAGGATCGCCGCGGTGATCGCCTTGCCCTGGTACGGCTTGAACACCGCCGGGCTGCTGAAGACGACGTCCTCGGCCAGCAGTGCCTCCACGGCATCGAGATCGCCCGCCTCGACCGCCTCGCGGAACGCGCGCATCGGATCACCCCATAGTCAATTAGTTGAGTATTGGTGGGTCAGAGTAGTCACCGGTCGTCAGCGTGTCCACGGACGGATTCCTCTACGCTGATCGGGATGTTCAGCCCCGAAGGCCCCAGCCTGCGAGAACTCGCCGTCCAGGCGCTGTCCTCCGTCGAGCACGGCTACGACCTGCTCGCCCCCAAGTTCGACCACACCCCGTTCCGCACCCCGGACTCCGTGCTCGACGCGGTGGCGTCCGCACTGGAGTGGGACGGCCCCGTGGACGACGGCCTCGACCTGTGCTGCGGCACGGGCGCCGGGGTGGACGTGCTGACCCGGGTGTGCCGCAGGAGCGTCACCGGCCTCGACTTCAGCGCGGGGATGCTCGCGCAGGCCCGCGGGCGCACCGCGGGGGCGGGGCCGCGGGTCTCCTGGGTGCGGGCCGACGCCCGCGCCCTGCCGTTCGGCCCCGCCTTCGACCTGGTGGTGAGCTTCGGGGCGTTCGGGCACTTCCTGCCCCCTGAGCTGCCGGGCCTGTTCGCCCAGGTCCACTCCGTGCTGCGGCCCGGCGGCCGCTTCGTGTTCCCCGTGGTCGCCCCGCCGCGCCCGTCGTCCCCGGCGTTCTGGACGCTGGCCGGTTTCGACGCGGCGATGCGGGTGCGCAACGCGGTGTGGCGGCCGCCGTTCGTCATGTACTACCGCGCCTTCGGGCTCGGGCGGATACGGCGGGAACTGGCGGGTGCCGGGCTGCGCATGAGCCTCCAGGCGCTGCCCGAGTTCGGGCGACGGCGCGACGGCAGCCCGCGCGCCCGGCTGGTCACGGCCGAACGGCCCCGCAGGGCGGCGGCCGTCCGGCCGTGAGGGTCCCGCCGCCGCACCTGGGGCCGATCGGATGCGCGCCCCCGGCGGGCCGGTCGGTCAGCCGGCCGCCGGCACCGTGAACTCGTACACCAGGGCGTCCTGCCGTGCGTCCACGACCAGGTCCGTGATCTCCCGCGGGCGCGCGTACTGGTCGTGGACGCGCCGGGTCACCCGCACCGAGGGCGCGCCGTCCAGCCGGGTGATGGAGTCGCGGTGGTGCAGGGTCAGGCCCGCCCTGCGCATCCAGTCGTAGGCCAGGCGCAGCTGGGCCGCGGCGGTGCCGTCGGCCCGGTAGCGATAGCGGCCGAGCTCCGCCACCTCGGACAGCGCCACGGCGGAGAACGAGGTCACGGCCGAGCGTCCGCCGCCCCCGTCCGCGGCGGTCCACTCGTAGCGGTGCACGAGGGTCGGATGGTGCGGGGCGAGGCCCAGGGCGTGGGCGTGGTCCGGCGGGGGCGGCTCCCAGGCGACGGTGGCCCGGTCGACGGTGCCGGGATCCGGGCTGCGGACGCCGACCGGGAAGGCGAGCGAGGCCGGGTCCTCCAGCGGGCGGCCCGTCAGGGTGGCGTGACTGCCGCGCCGATCGGTGGCGACCAGGCCGTCGTGCCGCAGCACCTCCAGCGCCTGCCGGACGGTCAGCCTGCTGACGCCGAAGCGCTCGGCGAGCCGTCGTTCACCCGGCAGACGTCCACCGGGCGGGATGGTCCCGTCCCGCAGCTCGCCGAGCAACGCGGTGGCGACCTGCCAGTACAGGGTCCCGCCGTCGGCCGGTGTCCGGTCCGCGGGTCGTGCGCGGTCGTCGGCCCGTGCGGGGTCGTCTGACCGTGCTGGGCTGTCGGTCCATGCGCGGCCGTCGGTCCGTGTGCGGCCGTCGGTCCGTGTGCGGACCGCGGTCGGCGTGGGGTCGTCGGTTCGCGGGTGGGCGGGGTCGTGGGGGGTGGTGCGGGCCATGCCGCGCCTCCTATGGTGACAAGACGTAGCCGTGCGAGCTCATTGCGCGACCACATCTACCATTGGTCTAAACCAGTAGGGAAGGCCGGTCCGCAGGTTCGGCCGAAACCGACCCACGCCCCCCACCCGCCACAGCACCCCGCGCGGCGTCAGAGCGCGCTGTACGCGGCCTCGACCAGCGCCATCTTCCGTGGGTCGTCGGCGATCCTCGACCCCATCCGGTTCATGACGTATCCCAGGGACAGCCCCGCCTCCGGATCGGCCAGGCCGCAGGACCCGCCGAAGCCGTCGTGCCCGACGGCTCTCGGGTTGGGCCCGTACGAGCCGTTCGGGCCGCTGAGCCACAGCCCGAGCCCGGCCTCGGTGTCCTGGGCGAAACCGGCCCCGATGACCAGGTCGCGGCAGCTGCCCTGCCCCTCGCGCACCCGCTCGGCCGCCTCCGGGGACAGGATGCGACGGCCGTCGAAGGTGCCCCGGCCCGCGAGGATCCCGTACAGCGCGGCGACGGCCCGGGCCGTTCCGTGCCCGTTCGCCGCGGGGATCCCCGCGGCCCGCCACTCGGGAGAGTTGGCCTCCGCCGCACCCACCGGCGGATTGGTCAGGGCAGCGACCGCCACGGGTGCCAACTGGCTGAAGACCGCCGCCCGTTCGCTGCTCGGCGCGGCCGGCGGAGGCACCAGCTCGGCCGCCCGTCCGGCCTCCTTCTCCGGCAGGCCGACGGTGAAGTCGGCCCCCAGCGGCCCGGTCAGCTCCCGCTCCAGGAAGGCGCCCGGCAGCAGCCCCGACACCCGCCGCACCACCTCGCCGACCAGGTGCCCGAAGGTCAGCGCGTGATACCCCGACCGCGTCCCCGGCTCCCACCACGGTTCGGTCGCCGCGAGCCGGCGGGTGGTCAGCTCCCAGTCGTACAACTCGGCGGGAGTGTGCCGCTCGCGCAGACCGGCCAGGCCCGCGCGATGCGACAGCAGATGCCGTACGAGCACCCGCTCCTTGCCCGCCGCCGCGAACTCGGGCCAGTACGCGGCCACCGGCGCGTCGAGGTCGAGCAGTCCCCGGTCGGCGAGGACGTGCGCGCACAGGGCCACCGGCCCCTTCGTCGTCGACCACACGTTGACCAGGGTGTCCCGCTGCCACGGCCGGGTGCGCGCCGGGTCGGCCCAGCCGCCCCACAGATCGGCCACGGTCCGGCCGTCGAGGGTGACGGTCACCGCGGCGCCCAGCTCGCCGCGCTCGCGGAAGTTCTCCTCGAACGCCGTGCGCACCGCCGCGAAACGTGCGTCGCAGTGGCCCTGGACCCGTGGCTCGTGCTGCTCGGACATGTGTCCTCCGTCGTCCTGCGGATCGCCGGACCGCACCGCCGCGGCCCGGGCCCCCAGAACGTACCGACTGGTCGGACTGGAGGGAAGGCCGCCTGCGGCCGCCCCTGTCCCCGCCCGGAGACTCAGGCGTACGACCGCAGCCAGCGCACCTTGGCCGCTTCCTGGTACGGGCCGCCGCCCTCGTGGTCGTTGAAGTCGTACACCTCGATCGCCTTGTCGTCGTGCGCCCAGGCGTTGAAGGCCGCGAAGACCGTCGAGGGCGGGCAGGTCTGGTCCTCCAGGGCCGCCGAGAACAGCGCCGGAGCCCGGCCCCGGGCCGCGAAGTGCACGCCGTCGAAGTAGGACAGGGTACGCAGGGCGTCCTCGCCGCGGCCGCGGTGCGTCTTGAGGAAGAGGCCGACCTCCCGGTAGGGGTGACGGTCCGTCAGCGTGGTCGCGCGCGGGAAGTCGCACAGGAACGGCACGTCGGGGGCGACCGCGACCAGGTCCGGGACCAGGCCGCCCACGGCGAGGGTGATGCCGCCGCCCTGGCTGGCGCCGAGCGCGACCGTGCGCGCCGCGTCGGCCAGCGGGTGCGACCGGGCGGCCTCGACGGCCCGCACCGCGTCCGTGAACACCCGCCGGTAGTAATAGTTCTCGGGCGCGTCGATGCCCCGGGTCATGAATCCGGGATACGCGGGCGCCCCGCCCACCGGGTCGGCGGTGCCACCGCCGCCGCCCCACGCGCTGCCCTGGCCGCGGGTGTCCATGACGAAGTGGGCACGGCCCGTCGACGCCCACAGCAGGTGCTCGTGCGGCAGGCCGCGCCCGCCGCCGTACCCGACGAACTCCACCACCAGCGGCAGCGGCTCCTCGGCCGCGGCGGGCAGCGTCAGCCAGGCCTTCACCGGGTGGCCGCCGAACCCGGCGAACGTCACGTCGTACACCCGCACCGTGGCAAGGCCCGTGTCGACCGGCTCGAAGCGGGCGTCCAGGTCGTGCTCGCGTGCCTGCTGCAACGTCTTCGACCAGAACGCGTCGAAGTCGGCAGGCTCGGTGGACCCGCTGCGGTACTCACGGAGCTCGTCGAGAGCGAGGTCGAACAGGGCCATCGAGAACCGCCTTGGGTGCGAACGGAACGTACGGGTGATCACACCGTACGTGCGCGTGCGCGGCGGGCGCCAGGCCTCGTGAAACGGTTCAACGGAGAGGGGGCCGGGGTCACGACTGGTGGCGTCGTGTCCACTCCGGTTCGGTGCGCGCCCAGTCCTGTTCCCACTCGGCCATCCGGTGCCGCATGGCCACCCGGCGGACCACGCCCTGCCCGAGGAGCACGAGAGCGGCGGCGCCGCCCGCCGCACACACCCCCGAGGTGAGCGTGTGCTGCCAGACGGCCGTCCGGCCCTGCGGCGGCCCGACGCCGCGGCCCTGCGCGTCGAACCACACGTCGACCACGTCGCCGCGGAGCGTCCCGGCCGGAACCCGCGCCATGGCGGTACGCACCCGGCCGTCGTGCTCCGTCCAGCGCACGGCCACGCGATACGTCTGCCGCCGCCCGGCGTCCAGGGACGGCAGGGTGTCGGGCGTCTGTCCGGTCACCTCGGCGCGCACCCGGTGGCGTTCCGCGCGCTGGGCCGCGGCGAGCGCCCGCGCCTCGCCGTGCGCCCACCAGCCGGCGCCGATCCCGGCCAGGGGCGCGCCCAGACACAGCAGGACGGTCACGAGCAGCGCCGTCCACACCTCGATGACGTCCGAGCGCCGCCGCAGCGCACTGCGCCGCAGGCGCCGCAAGCGTATGCGGGTTCGCATGTCGGCCGACCTCCTCGCCGTCAGCGGTGCCGAGGGGCCGGAAGGAGCCGTACCCGTCGGCCGGTGCGCCACTCCTTCCGTGCCGCGTGCGAGAGCCACAGGGTGTTGTACCCCATTCGGCGGACATTGATCCCAAATCTGTACAGATCGGAACAAGAGGTGAGGGCGGAGCGGGGCGGATCCTGAGGCGGGGCGGAGGTGAGGCGGTGGCCGCTCGGGGCCGGGGATCGCCCCCTGCGGGAGAGAGGCCGGCCGCGGCCCCGGCGTCAGCCGAAGCGTTCGATCCGGATGCGGTCCACCGGCTGGCCCGCGGCCACGAGCAGCCGCGAGGCGTGCTCGGCGAAGGCGTTGGAGCCGCACACGTAGGCCTCCCACCCGCCGTCGGGCCGCCCGGTCAGCAGCGGCGCCACATGCGCGGCCGTCATCCGTCCCACCGGCACCCCGGCGGGCGCGGTCCGGGTGAACACCGGCGTGGTCTCGGTGCCGTACTCCCGTGCGTAGATGAGCTCCCGCGGGCCGCGCGCCGACACCAGCAGCCGCAGCGGCACCGACAGGCGGCGCTCGCGGTGGTGCCGCACCATCGACATCAGCGGTACGACGCCGGAACCGGCCCCGATCAGCAGGGCGGGCCGGTCGCCGGGCCAGGCGAAGAAGCCGCTGAGCGGGCCGCGCACCCGCACCTGGTCGCCGGGCCGGGCCTCGGTGTGGAACCAGCCGGACACCTCGCCGCCCTCGACGTGGTCCAGGGTCAGCTCGATGTGCCCCGAGCGGTCCGGCGCCGAGGCGATCGAGTAGTGCCGCTGGGCCACGTACCCGTCCGCGGCGGTCAGCCGCAGCATCAGGTGCTGCCCGGGCAGGTGCCCCGTCCAGGCGGGCACCGCGAACCGGAACGTGGCCGCGCGCGGGGTCTCCCGCCGGATCTCCGTGAGGGTGGCCGTCTGCCACTCCGCCGCCGCCTCGCCGGCGTCGATGCGGCCGGGCACCGCGAAGCGCGTGGGCGGGACGAACGCCGTCCGTGTCGTCTCAGTCACCGGAGTACCGCTGCTCTTCCCAGGGGTTTCCGCGCGCGTGGTAGCCGTTCTGTTCCCAGAAGCCCGGCTCGTCGTGGTCGAGGAGGGTCAGTCCGGCGATCCACTTCGTGCTCTTCCAGAAATACAGGTGCGGCACCAGCAGCCGGGCGGGACCGCCGCGCTCGGCGGCCAGCGGCCGCCCGTCGTACTCGAACGCGATCCAGGCGCGCCCGCCGGTCAGGTCCGCGAGCGGCAGGCTCGCGGTGTAGCCGGTGTGCGCGTAGGCGACGGCGTGGGTGGCCGACGCGTGCGGGCCCACGGCCGCCAGGAACGTGTCCAGCGACACGCCCCCGAACCGCACCCCGAACTTCGACCAGCTCGTCACGCAGTGGATGTCGCCCTCGTAGGCGGAGGCCGGCAGTGCGTGCGCCGCCGCCCAGTCCCAGGTGTGCGGCCGCTCCACGAGACCGTCCACCCGGAACGTCCAGTCCGCGGGCGCCAGGTCCGGCGTGACCTCGGCGGAGAGCACGGGCCAGTCGTCGCCCGCGTCGTACTGGCCGGGTGGCAGCCCCGGATTGTGGACGCGAGGGCGCCCGGTGAAGCCTCGGGTGACGTTCATGGGGGAGACGGTGCCTGCCTACGAGCTGATGCGTGCGGATCGCTTGCTCATTCAACCGTACGTGCAGGCCGGACCTGTCCCGCACCGGTCCGTCCGCCCCCGCACCGGTCCGTCCGCCCCCGCACCGTTCGGTCTGCCCCGGCACCGGTCCGCCCGCCGCGCACCGGCCGGCGTCCGGGAATAGCGGGCCGGAGATCGTCCTTGCAGACGGAGTGCCCTCTGGCGGTCTTTCCGGACGGCCGGTGGGCCCGCGGCAGTGAAGGACGACAGCGAAGGAGAGTGGGAGCGGATGCCGAAGGCGTACGTCTTCACGAGGCACGGCGACCCCCGGACCGGCGGAACCTGGATCGGTGCGGGTGCGGGTGCGGGTGCGGGTGCGGGTGCGGGTGCGGGTGCGGGTGCCGGTGTCGGTGCCGGGAGCGAGGCGTCGGCCGCGGCCGTCCCGGAGGCCGCCGTATGAGCGCCGCCCGCCCCACGGGTACCGACGGACCGGCGCGGCCGCACGTCCTGGACAACCCCGCTCGCGCCGCCCTCACCGGCCCGCACGCCCACTTCGCCGAACGGTACGGCCGGGTGCTGCGCTACCCGGTCGACGTCACTCCCTGGCTGGCCCTGTCCGACGAGCCGGACGCCGAGGACTGGGCGGATCTCGCCGCGCTGGCCGGCCCCGGGGCCGAGGTCCCGCTGCTCGGGTTCCGCGGCCAGGTGCCGCCCGGCTGGGAGATCACCTTCCAAATGGCGGGCGTCCAGCTGGTCGACGACGGCCTGGCCGCCGCCCCCGACCCGGAGGCGGTACCGCTCGGCCCCGCCGACGTGCCCGAGATGCTCGACCTGGTCGCCCGCACCCGGCCGGGCCCCTTCGAGCGCCGCACCATCGAAATGGGTTCCTACCTGGGCATCCGGCGCGACGGAGCGCTCGTCGCCATGGCGGGGGAGCGGCTGCGCCCGCCGGGGTGGACCGAGATCAGCGCGGTCTGCACCGACCAGTCCGTACGCGGCCAGGGCCTGGCGAGCCGGCTGATCCTGGCCGTCGCGCACGGCATCCGCGAACGCGGCGACACGCCGTTCCTGCACACCGGCGCGGACAACACCGGCGCCCTGCGGCTGTACGAGTCACTCGGATTCCGGCTGCGGATGCGGACGGCGTTCCTGTCGGCGCGCGTACCGGAGCGCATGACACAGGAGCGGACGGTGGGGGTGGCCTAGGGCCTGTCCGGCGCAGCCGCCGCGAGGGGGTGCTCAGCCGTCCTCGGTGTCCGGTGCCGTCGCCGCGGCGTTGTAGCGCTCCAGATACCCGGCGAACCGCTCCAGATCCTCCTCCGGCCAGTCCGCGAGCCGTTCCCGGAAGGCGGCCCGGCGGCGCTGTGTGACCTGCTGGAGGATGCCGCGCCCGGCCGCGGAGACATGGAGCACCTGGACCCGGTGGTCCTCCGGGTCCTGCCGGCGCTCGATCAGACCGGCCCGCTCCAGCGCGGCGACCTGGCGGCTGACGGTGGACTTGTCGAGGGCGTAGTGGGCGGCCAGGTCGGTGGCCCGGCAGCCGCCCATCTCCTCCAGATGGCCGAGCAGCGTGTACGAGACGAGCGACAGCTCGGGGTGCATCCGGCCGGCCGAGGCACGGGCGCGACGGGCGAAGGTCGTCATTTCCCGCTGGATGGTCTCCACGGCCTCGGTCGCTGTCACCTGGTCTCCCTCACGCGCGTCTCCCGCCCCCTCTGGTTGCAGAGTACAACTGGACCGCGAGGGGGCGACCCGGGCCGACTTCCCCGAGGGGACCGAGAGGGCCGTCGGGCGCGCACCGCTGCGATAGGGTGGCCGTCCGGCTGCGGACCGCCACAGCCGACGCAGATTTAGGAGGTGAGACCCATTACCGCTTGTCAGGTCGGGTGCTCTCACCTCGCCACCATGGCACGGTCCTCCGACTGCGGGTGACCGCGAGAGCGCCCTTCGGCTTCCGAAAGGCTCTCGGCTTCCATGCCCTCCTCCCTTCCCTCGCCCATGTCCGTGCCCTCGTCCTCCGCCCTGCGCCCCCGGACCGTCGCCGCGCTGCGCGCCGCCGGATGCGTCTTCGCCGAGGACGAGGCGGAGCTGATCCTCACCACCGCCCGTACGCCGGACGAGGTCACCGCGATGGTGGACCGCCGCGTGGCGGGACTGCCCCTCGAACACGTCCTGGGCTGGGCCGAGTTCCACGGTCTGCGCATCGCCGTGGAGCCGGGTGTCTTCGTGCCCCGACGCCGTACCGAGTTCCTCGTCGGCCAGGCCGTCGCCCGGGTCCCGCGGGCCGCCGTGGTCGTGGATTTGTGCTGCGGCTCCGGCGCGGTGGGCGCGGCACTCGCCGCCGCCCTGGGGCCGGTGGAACTGCACGCCGCCGACATCGACCCGGTCGCCGTGCGCTGCGCCCGCCGCAATGTCACCGGTCACGTCCACACGGGTGACCTCTTCGTGGCGCTCCCGGACGGACTGCGCGGCCGGGTCGACGTGCTCGCCGCCAACGTGCCCTACGTTCCCACCGGCGAGGTGGCGCTGCTGCCCGCCGAGGCGCGTGAGCACGAGCCGCTGACCGCGCTCGACGGCGGCGCCGACGGACTCGACCTGTTGCGCCGTGTCGCCGCCGGGGCGCCGGACTGGCTGGCCCCCGGCGGCTGTCTGTTCGTCGAGACCAGCGAGCGCCAGGCGCCGGCGGCCGTCGAGGCCTTCACCCGGGCCGGGCTGACCGCCTCCCTCGCCGAGTCGGAGGAGCTGTACGCGCACGTGGTGATCGGGGCCAAGCCCTAGGGCACGGAGAGCCACCGCGGCCCTCGGGCGTCCTGTCGCGGGCCCGCGGCCGGTCAGGGTTCCCGTCGTGCCCGGGCGACCAGCAGGGCCACGTCGTCGTGGTTGTCGGGGTGGTGCAGGGTGTCCAGCAGGTGGTCGCACATGCTCTCCAGCGGGCGGGCCGGGTCGTCCAGGAGGGAGAGCAGCCTGGCCAGGCGTTCGTCGAGGGAGTGCCGGCGGGTCTCCACGAGCCCGTCGGTGTAGAGGACGAGCTGGTCGCCGGGCTCGAAGTCGACGGTGACGGTGGTGAATCCGACACCGCCCACGCCCAGCGGCGCCCCGGTGGGCAGGTCGAGCAGTTCCGGGGCCCGGCCGGGCCGCAGCCGGGCCGGCGGCAGGTGTCCCGCGTTGGCGATCCGGCACTCGTGCTGCCGGGGGTCGTGGACGACGTACACGCAGGTCGCGATGTAGTGGTCGAGGCCCGCCGTTATGCGGTCGAGGTGGGTGAGCAGGACGGCGGGGTCGAGACCGAGCGAGGCCAGCGTGTTGGTCGCGGTGCGCAGCCGGCCCATCGTGGCGGCGGCGCTGATGCCGCTGCCCATCACGTCGCCCACCACGAGCGCGGTCCTGCCGCCGTCCAGCGGGATGACGTCGAACCAGTCGCCGCCGACCTCGGTGGTGGCGCCCGCCGGCCGGTAGCGCGAGGCGACCTCCAGGCCGCCGGTGACGGCCGGGTGGCTGGGCAGCAGGCTGCGCTGGAGGGCCAGTGCGGTGTTGCGGGCGCTCTGGTACCAGCGGGCGTTGTCGATCTGCACGGCCGCCCGGGAGGCCAGCTCCCGTGCGAGCAGCAGATCGTCCTCGCCGAACGGCAAGGGGTTGCGGACCCGCTTGAGGTCCAGCGCGCCGAGCACCTCGCCGCGGGCGATCAGCGGCACGGCCAGATACGAGTGGACGCCCGCCCGGGCCAGCAGCTCGGCCGCCGCGGGGGAGCGGGCGATGCGCGGCAGGTCCTCGTCCTTGACCTGCGGCACCATGACCGCCTCGCCCGTGCGGACGCACTCCGTGACGAGCCGGTCGGGTCCGTACCGGGCCACCTGGCCGACCGGGTCGGCCGCCGCCAGCGCCTCCGGAGCGTCCTGCGCCTGTACGGCCAGCGCCCGGATGACCGCCGCCTGTGCGGGGCCCAGACTGCTGCGGCGGCCCTCCACCACCGCTTCCAGCAGGTCGACGGCGGCGATGTCGGCGAGCTCCGGCACGGCGACGTCGGCCAGTTCATGAGCCGTACGGTCCAGTTCCAGGGTGGTGCCGATCCGGGTGGTGGCGTCCGCGATGAGGGCCAGCCGCCGCCGCGCCGCCTCCGCCTCGACGCCCGCCCGGTACTGCTCCGTGACGTCGATGGTCGAGGCGGCCACCCCCAGCACGGTGCCACGGGCGTCCTCCAGGCGGTACAGGGACATCGCCCAGGCGTGGTCCTGGTCCGGGTCGGCCGGGGTGCGGCCCATGATCCGGCGGTGGGTGACCGGCCGTCCGGTCCGCAGCACCTGACGTGCTTCGGACTCCAGGGCGTCGGCGTCCAGCAGCGGCAGCACCTCGTGGAACGTCCGCCCGAGGTGGTCCTCGGCCGGGATGCCGTCGATCCGCTCCAGCGCCGGGTTGACCGACACGAACCGAAGTTCGGTGTCGAGCACGGCCAGCCCGGTCGGCGACTGCTGCACCATCCGTGCCGTCATCGCCACGTCCCGCTCCAGCCGGCGTACGGTCGACCGGTCGGTGGCCAGGCCCAGGGCGTAGACATGGCCCCGGTCGTCCAGCAGCCGCATGTTGCGGAACTCCACGAGCCGCGTGGTGCCGTCCTTGCGGCGGATCGGGAAGGCACCGGCCCAGCCCTCGCCGGTGGCCATGACGTCGGCGAACAGCTTGACGACCAGGTCGACATGCTGTTCGTGCACCATCACATGGGCCGCGTACCGCCCCAGCGCCTCATGCGCCGGGTAGCCGAAGAGCTCCTCGGCCTGCGGGCTCCACAGCGCGATGCGCCCCTCGGTGTCCAGCACCACAGAGGCCACGTTGAGCACGTCGAGCAGTCCACTCGGCTGTTCCGGCCCGCGTACGGGCTCGTCGCCGCGGTCCGCCGGTGATCCGGCTGCATTCATCAGATGCACCGCCTTCGGGCGTCCGCGCGGCACGTCGTCCTCGATACCGACTCCCCTGTTCTACCGCGCACAACCCCTTCTCCTACGCCTCCCGGGCCCTCCTCCACCATCCCTCGGCACGGACGGATCGTCCGCCGGAGAGAAAACCGCGCGCAGTGTCCGGACGGGCACGGTGGGTCGCCGAACGGGCGGCGGGCGTTCCGGTACGGGGCGACCAGCGTTCCGGTACGGGACGGCAGCCGTTCCTCTCATTGGCCTGTACATGGTGAAAGTGGGGCGCAAGACTGTCCGCCGAAATGCGTGCCCACCCCCCATGGAGGAGCCGTCCGATGTCTCTGCGCCCGCGTTCCGCCCGGCATCGTTGTCACGCCGCACTGACGGGCCTGGTCGCCCTCGCCACCGCCGGCGTCGTCGCCCTGTCCGCCGCCCCGCAGGCGGC